>RGCF01000105.1 GCA_009919265.1 Bacteroidota bacterium
CTTCTTCCCATTATGATTCCGCTCGTATGTTTGAAGGCGAAAACCATGAAAGGGTAACATGTGTCTGAGAATTGTAATTGTCCGCCGGGCATCCAATGTATTAAAATACTTCTTTGCCTTACATGGAAGGTAATATGGCTGTAGGATGGGAGCCCATGTCTCCAGTGTATCCATATTCAAATCTTCGGCACTAAAAAGTTTTGAATCTGCCAGACCTGTAAACCCGAGTTCATGAAGGGTACTAGTGACCACATCCAAAGGTGGGTGTTGGCGGAATAGTTTCGCCATCTTACTTGAACTACATATACAAGTAGCCCTTATGTTGGCGCACCAAACTAAGTTGGCGCACCAAACTAAGTTGGCGCACCAAACTAAGTTGGCGCACTGATATTCCAAGGCTTTACATCAGAACACGCAGACATTAAATCGGTAATACTGGATCTAGATTGGCTGTGATAAATCCAACTCCGTATTAAGAATTGCTGTATATTATACCAAGCCCGGTGATTAACTATAGTCATAACTATCATATTATGTTCCAATTCAAATAAGATATCCTCAAACGAATACCCAAGTTCCCAGATTTTATATAGTTGTCTTTGAGCTTCTGCCCATCTACCATCTATTATCATATCTAGCAAGTCCTTCATTGACCCCCAAATATGTGGATCAAGCGATTTCTTAATATACTCAGAATCCAATATCCCAACACCTTCGGCAGATTTTAAAGTATATAACATTTTTGCCATACTTTGAAACTTCATTAAGGAAGATAATGATAGTGTTACAAGTTCATTATATGCCTCTCCTGTCAAATCACTCCTCTTCAATCCCTCTCTCTCCAGAATTCGCTCATACACAGACATATTATTGGATGGCTCAATTAATATAATATGGCACCTTGATTGTAACGGTGTAATGAGCGATTCCTTATTTTGACTGATAAAGAGAAATCGTGTTATATGACTATATGTCTCCATAGGCCTTCTCAATGCCTGTTGAGAAATAGCCGGCAATGTATCACAGTCATCCACAATAATCCATCGGTATACATCCTTCCGAGGAGCAATCCATCGGACGTGATCATTCAAGATTTGTCTAAATGTATGTATCCCCCGATCCTGATGAGATGAAATCTCCACACAGTACTCAGATTCCTCTTTCTTACTTATTCCATGTTTCTTGAAATAGGCTGCAATGAATTCTTTCGCTAAAGTCGTCTTACCAGACCCAGTAAATCCAACGAGGAAAATATGAGGTGGATTATCTAGACATGCATTTAATTCTGATAAAATGTGCTCCATTCCAAAAAGGCTCGTTTGTATTATGGCCTTTGTAGGTGTAGCCATCCCTATAACTACATGGTTTCTTTGAGCATACCTTAGACCATCGCAGATATAGGTCTCCTGCGCTAAATCCGAGACCTAAACCCATATGCCTTCATGAAAAGAAGATGAGTGATAGGGATCTCTACAGGGTTTTAGGAGTTGATCGTAGCGCAGATATCAGCGACATTAAATCAGCCTACAAGCAACTTGCCAAGGAGCATCACCCAGACAAAGGTGGAGATCAAGAAAAATTCAAAGAAATCGGTCAGGCCTATGAGATTCTCAGTGACGATGGGCGCCGTAAGATGTATGATATGACGGGAAGTACATCAGAGCAACCTAATGGTATGGGAAGAGGTGGAGATCCATTCGGAGGCATGCCATTTCCAATGCATGAGATGTTTGGGGGAATGTTTGGAGGCATGTTTCCCGGCGGTCCAGGGGGTCCAGGTGGATCAGGTAGGCGGCGTGAAGGAAAGTCTCCCGGTAAAACCCAAGAACTCCCGCTTCGTATCATAGATTATTACAAGGGTCGCAATCTCAGTATAAAACTTGGGAGACACACCTTTTGTAATTACTGTAAAGGTTCAGGCGCATCTTCCACTGAAACATGTGGAGACTGTGGTGGACAAGGTCAAATCAGACAAATGGTCCAAATGGGCCCGATACAAATGCTATCTCACGGGCCCTGTCATATGTGTCAAGGCAAAGGTAAGAAACATACTGGTAAATGCGATCCTTGTCAAGGACGTGGCTTGATACCCGAGGAGAAGAACTTGGATATCAAGATTGAAGCAGGGATGATGTCGGGTAATACAATTGTGTTTCCGGGTATGTGTTCAGACAACCCGGGATTCACAGAAGCCGGTGATGTGACAATTGTACTCCGAGAAGCCGATGAGGAAGGAGATTCACGGGGTTGGGTTCGGGAAGGGAATAGGCTCAAGACTTCCCTAACAATTAATTTAACCGAAGCACTTCTTGGTACGACGAAAGTCCTGAAAGGGCACCCGGGATTTCCGGATGGTGTGCCTATAGAGATTCCGGTCGGTGTTCAAAACATGTGGACCGGGACAATTCCAACTTTGGGTATGCCTGTAAGAGGAACACCTAAATTTGGTGAGGCGTATGTATCAATTCTCGTGATTCCAACACAAGAAGAACTTGACGCATTAAAAAAGCAGACCATGTTAATCAAAACAATCTTACCATCCATCCCATCTCCCGAACAATGTCCGGAAAGTGTCCGATCAGGCCGTTGGTCAGGTCTTTAGATTAGGGCTTGGGTGCCCAGTAGTTAGGATTCCTCGCAGCATCCCAGTCATAGTTTAATCCTGCACTCTTCTCAAGACCGGGAGGGAGAAGCATAGAGTTCTCGGAAAGAGGGGAGCCCGTAAAATGGTGTGCCCCGCCACGCATTCTGTGACGACGACTGTGGCCACGTTTATGTTTACGACCACGAGTCTTACTCCTCTTTGCCCTCCTGGCACCACCATCCTGCATGCCTTGAATCTGGCTGAGCGCAGAGTCCAAGGGACCCGTACGAGCAGCGGCAACCATAGAAGAATCGCTGAGAACACTCCCGGTCACTCCACCGGGATAAGGCGACATGCCGCCGTGCTGGTTCTTGTGGATCTCCAGGAACTGGTTACCCTGGGCAAGACTGTCCTTCTGACCCAACGCCATGCTCGTGTCACCCACAGGGGCCATTCCACCCTTCATGGTGGGAGGCATCATCGCACCCATACCTTCCTTCATCATAGGGGGCATCACGGGAGCCATACCACCGCGCATGCGTCGGCTACCCTTATTTTTATTCCTGCGATTCTTACAGCTCTTGTTCTTGTTCTTGTTCTTGTTCTTTGTAAGATTCCTACGGTTAGCCATGTTTCTAACTATAAGTGTGAAAAAATCTGCGTAATAATAGAAATGCCAAGCGAACCATCTTTCTTACGCAGTGTAACTAATTCAACCGTCTGTACATGGTTTTTTATATTAGCTTGTCTTAATTCACTTATAGCTCTGGCCATTATTGTTCTCGTAGTGATGAGTGCTCGTAAATTACCAACTCAGCAGATTATAACATTAGTTATTTCCTCAAGTGTCATGTTTATTAATGCCTGGTTCCTCTTCTTGATGTGTAATCGCAGTATCAATAAAGATGGATTCAAGAATGACAATTCAAAAGAATATAAACGGTCTATCAATAAATTATAAATCGTCATCAATAAGACACTGTGTATTTATAGCCGATTTGGACCACATTTTTGGTAAAGTGAGTATTTCCGCCTCTTCCTTCTCGCCTACTGTTAAATGACTCGCCTGTTCTACTTCCAGTAATACAGGTGAGACTGAATTCGCACATACTACATAGACCTTCGATCCAACCTTCCTCTTAGCAATTCGCTCAGCCAACTCCAAATAGTATCGGCTCTTAGGACCTTCAAATACAATGAAGACATTACACTCCTTTTCAATATAGGCGTCGCGTAAAATCCCGGCTCTCCTACCATGCCTTACCCAGTCTGACTTAACCGAATGTACCTCAATACATAGCCTATTTGCCCAGCATTCCACGTATGTACTTGATAATGGCTCCGAGGGTATCAGGACTCTCACCGGCCTACTTTTTGTTTTCGTGGATTCCATTAAATCATTCAAAACGGGATTAAGAATCTCATCTTGTATGATATGTTTCGTGATAGAATTTCTCGCACCAAGAACTCCTAATATCATTTCCATTGTTGAACCTATACCAGCCTATAGGATGTGCTAAAAGTCAATTTTATTCTAAAACTCGGATAACTTCAGACTAGATGCCTGAATTTTACGCTTCTGAATCTTACCACTCACCAAGTAAATAGAATTCTCGGTCATAATAATGAAATCATCGCCCGCCTTGTAAATCTTCTGAATGTGGCTCGTGTATTCCTCGGAATTCTTCACAAGCATCTTCTCGGAAGTCTGGGCATCCTCACCCAAAAATGCTTTCCCCTCAGAGGAATCAACAAAATAGTCAAGTTGAATGGGCATATCCCTCTGAATTGCGAGTTTTGCAGCATTCAAAAGGGTTGTAGCAGATGGAAGTACTTCAACGGCTGCCCCAGTTTGGTTCGCAACAACAGTATTTGTTGGGGCGGCAGGTGCTGACATGGTCTGCCGTAGTTCTGGAAAAGGGTAGATAAAGTTTTACGCGGAAGTTGCCGTAAATAAGATATCCTGTTGGTGCGTTTTCAAGATTTCATTAAAGAATTCGTAGGCCTCATTGATTTGGTCCATATCCCTTGCGCCCGTAATAATAATTTTTCCAGAACTGAATGGACTAATTGTAATTCGCTTACACTGACCATCACCATCTCCATCACCCTGTCCGTTACACGCAGCATTACAACTACATATACCAGCCCTCCTTATAGGTCCAATTTGTTTCTTATTATAATAGTATTTCGTATTAACACCTTGATAAATAGTGCTCTCGTGACTACTGAATAAGTTATAGACGTTACTAAGAATCTTATGAAGTTTATCTTGATAAATCTGCCTATTAATACTGTAGTCACTATTAATAAGTTGAATGCGGAATTTCGTCATGCCTGCGTCACCTGTAAAGATTTCAGCATCCTTCTTCTTGATCTCATCAATTACGTATTTGATTGCCTCTTGACTGAACTCGGGTGTAGGGACACCCGTCATCTGAATACCACCATTCGCAAATAGTTTTATATTCACTTCCTTCCACCCTCTTCCCGCCAAAGTCTTCCTTATAACAAGTGTTGCCTGATTGAAGAACGTCTTCTCCGTCAGCTTCCTCTTTGTAAGAACATCTCGTGTAGAGTACCCTATGACCTTGTCCTCATATTCCATCTTTAAGAATCCCTCACCAGGATATCCGAATGGTATGGACCATTTTGAAAAGTTGTCAAAGAGATTCTTAAGACGAATACCGCAGCCTGCATGGCATGTGGTAACCGTCGTAGATATTCTGAGAGGGGACATTGTTAAAGCTTCTACTTCTGCCATTATGGTATTGTATACCAGTTAAAGGTTTACATGATCCATTCATTTTTTACACTTAGTTTATTTCTAAGGTAACATCCTTCCACATTTCCTCCATAGTGTCAATAGTGCTATCCTCAGATAACCATATAGTAACATTAGGGTCGCATAAATCAATCCATTTCTTCCAGAAGTTAAACCCAGAGCGTGTCATAAGCGAAATTGTTAAAATGTAACAACCGAATGTCTGAAGAGACATGTCATTATAGAAGGATTTAAATATTGCGCGACGCTCTAAAGGGTGTGAATTCAATAACATACACAGCCATTGAGTAGCCTTCTGGGATTCATCTGGATTCAATAGGAAATATCGCAGGTCACTTCTTCTAAGAGAAATATCAAATTGACCTGGTGGTCTAGTCTTTGGGGCGATAGTCAAGAGGCGGCTTTTCAATACGGCTTCTGGTAGAGGGTCAAAGCGAAGGATAAAGAATCTTGTTCTTAATGAGGCATTTATCTTACACAATGAATTACATAGGAAGAAAACAAGTACATCAGTCGTTGGCTTTTCAAGTAGAGGGCGCAAGGCCAATTGCGCAGGTTCTGTAAGTGTTTCAACTTCGTCAAAAATAATGATTTTGGGTTTATCTGTATTACCAAATAAGCCAGAACCGGCAGATTCGGTGAATGGGTAGACTTTAGAACGAATTGCTTCTAGACTCCGTTCATCACTCGCATTCAAGAATAATGCCCGACCTACTCTTTCAAGTGGCGTCTTATAGAATTGATGGACTATATTCCAAGCAGCAGTTGTCTTTCCACAACCGGGAGGACCTACAAATATACAGTGTTGAAATTGTTTTGGATTTTGTATCATTGCATTTATACATCTATCTATACGAGATATAGATACATTCATCTATGATTGCTTTTTAAGAATTCATTAAGTGCTCTTTTTTAAAAATGACCTAAACCTAACATACACACTTTACTCTAGAATATGCCAAAAGGACAACCTAAATCTAAACCTGATGAAAATACAATTGTAGAGCCAAAAAAGACAAGAGTTTCAAAGAAGACTGCTAAAGCAAAAGCAGTAGCTGTGGTGGCAGTTATTTCTCCAGATGGTGAAATTCACGGGACATTTTCCCCAGAGCCAAGGCGACCCCTCATAGTCCATCTCCCATTTCGCTCCACAGAGGTCACCTTCAAAGATGGGCCTCTGGCATATGATCCTACTCCTCCTACTAACCCGCAGGCATATGATGCCGCAGCAGATGATCTGTATCTTAGTAATTCAGAGGTTCTAAACTCGGCCGACGACCAGGCTGTAACTGATACGCCTTTCCCTGCCACTATTCGTGAATCAGAGATTATTGTATCGGCTGCTACTCAGGCACCGGTCGTTGAGGAAAAACATATCAAGGTTTTTAGGACCATTGATATCATGATTGATTACCGTGTTGCAAATGAAACAATGTCTGTTCCAGAGAGCACCACCACTGCATGTTATTGGTGCTGTGGTCAATTTGATGGACGGCCGATTGTTCTCCCTACAGAAGAAGAGGTCGGTATTTATACTGTATATGGTAATTTCTGTACGCTACCATGTGGTCTATCACACCTTCTACAAGAGCATATTGACCCACAAGTAAGATGGGAACGACAAGCTCTGTATCACAGGATGTATAGGCAATTCACGAATATTCAACCCGCGCCACCCAGAGAATCTCTTATTATGTTTGGAGGCGCACTCTCACATGAGCAATACCGTGATATTATATCTAAACAGAAGTTACGCGTGGATTATAATAATCCTCCCGTCGTGAGTATTCTAGCCACGCTTGATACGAAACCTATTGACTTCTATGAGACTTCTTTGCGTAATACTACTACAGGTACGGGTGTTGATATCATGAAGCCCGTGGAACCAGGATTGAGACTAAAAAGGTCCAAACCTCTGAAGGATAAAGATAGTACATTGGATGCAGTGATGAATTTACACGTGAAGGTCAAAAATTGATTAACTGGCCTATAAAGTTTTCAGGTACATCAAATGTTTCGCGCTTTGAGGAATACCCAGACAGAAATGACACAAACCCTTATTAAGTTCGCTGAGGAGGTTTCATCTTCTGCTTCAAGATGCCCAGATTCATCTCTTGGAGGAAATGTTTCAAACTCTGATTAAACTCAATAAGGGTGAGGTCAAGAATTGTGTAGTAGATTGCTGTACGACCATACCATCTCTTCAGCCAAATTCTATTCCTATTCAAATGGTTGAGACCACTAAGCCCGATCAGCCCGATAAGCCCGATGACCTTCCTGTGAATCTCCCTAGTACGGCTTTCCAATGCGTTGAGGAGGAAGAGGAAGAGGAAGAGGAGGTGGAAGTTGAAGAGGAAGAGGAAGAGGAGGTGGAAGTTGAAGTTGAAGAGGAGGGTATTGAGGTGGAGGAATGGACGTACAAGGGACTCTTATTGTTCAAGGACCAAAACAACACAGTATATAAGAATGAGAATGGAGACGTGGGTGACCCTATCGGCACATATGACCCAGTAAAGAAGACCCTTAAAAAACTCGCAACTAATTAGATATGGGTCCGATTTGTCTTTCAGCCGTTTTAATGGGTGCACTTACAGCGGGTTTAGTTGCGGCAGATATATGGTTCCGTCATTCTGATCGCGTACTTACACATGCGTTATATGGTTCCATTGCTACCACTTTTTTTTACATGCTATGTGTACGCGGATATGAATCTGTAAATTGGGCACTACTTGCCCTTTTACCAGTATATATCATATTTACATTAATCTTTGTATTTTTCTCGGGTGATAATTCCTATAGACGAGATCGAGAAGAGCAAGAATGTGAAGCTGATACCCCCCCACAACCAACCAGAAAACCATGCGGATGCCATGTAGATACCGAATGTAAATGTAATACAAAACCAAAGGGGTGTCCCGTGAACCCAATAACTCTTGAGACCGAATGCGGTATTTCAAGATATACGTAGGGTGCGTTTCAACTTAAACTATCATCTCATATCTTAAGATAGATATGATACGAGAGTTAGCATGGGAATGGTTGCCTTGGTTATATAATAGGGTAATACAGACATTCGAAAAGTCAAAAGGAATCCTCTTTGCAGTCAAACGGGAGGTATTTAGTGAGAAGAAGTGGGCATTCTTAAAAGGCCATACAATTCCCATATCTGAAGACCATTTTTCCATAGTCTCCATTTGTCCAAATGACATTCGGTGGATTGCAACGTTAGAGCCCCCCCGGTTATTCCACCCAGATATAGTAAAAACACCCCATATAAAAGAAAAACATATCTCATATTTGAGTTATATCATACATATTACTAAAAGTAGTCCCTACACAAAGAAGAGTAATTCATTCGCTACAATAACAACAACAACAACAAGTAACATGGACTTCTTTAATAAAACTACGAGTGCAACTGGATCAATCGGGTCTTCTGGAACATCAGCATCCGTGGCATCATCGAGTGATATGAATGGAAGTGTATTTGGCGGGTTAAACATACAAAGAATCTCTCTTATACTGATGTTTATTGCCCTCTTCCTCTCTCTTATTTCCATGGGATACTTGATGTGGAAGTCAAACAACTCAAATAAATGGCCGCCTTTTTACGCCGAATGCCCCGACCACTGGGTAAAAGATAATAGCAATAACTGCGTCGATGTTCACGGTCTTACAGGAAAAACGAATAACGTTCCAAGAAGTGTGAGTTTTGAAGGGGATATATACAAAGGGGCGCAGGGGTTATGTCAAAAGCAGCGATGGGCAAAGACACTAAACTATGTGAACATGCCACCGAATAGCGGAATTGCATGGGATGGAATTGATGTAAACTCGAATCCCGACTTGTGCATTGGATAATGTTATTCTCTCTTTTTTTCATTTAGGATAAATATGATATCTGTATTTATCCTAAATTGAGGTACTATGTTCTGTCATCTCTCTTTACTCAGAAGTAAAC
>RGCF01000106.1 GCA_009919265.1 Bacteroidota bacterium
AGAAGGATCATAAAGGCAATAATCATTAAATAGCGATGGATATTATAAACGGATAAAAAGAATTGTTTATTATATGATATATTCGGTGTTTTGAAATGAGTATGTTCAAAGAGACGGTCGAACATCTGGATATCGCTGTCATCAATTTAGACCGGCGTCCTGACCGTATTGATTATCTCTATAAACATTCCCCACTCATTTTTCGTAAATTTGCAGCCATCGACGGCGAACATCTCTCGAAACATTATTTTGAATTCCCAGATTTACTTGACACAATCCGCAATCAACCTCGTGTATTCGGCGAAGTCGGATGTTCTCTTAGTCATTATTCTCTCTGGAAACAGCATCTCGAGAGACCGAACGAATGCGAATATATGCTGATTTTCGAAGACGACGTGATGTTTACAGAACTCTCCGTCGAGAGATTGAAAGAAACGATTTGTCGGGATATTTCAAATATTGAATTCGACATCTTATATGTTGGAGGACAATGGACGCCGGATTATGACATTGATGGGACGAGACCGCCTTATTTTCAATTCCAGGCAACGACGCACGAATCTCTCGAAACGCATTATCGCCGGCCGGCAACGGCGAGGGCGAGTGCGACGACGACGACGACGGCGGGCATTTACAAACGACGAAATCGCGCACCAGCAGTCATTCAAGGAAACCGTAATGTATGGTTCTCTCCGTTATTTCGCACAGCGGGGGCTTACTTGGTTAGTCGCCGCGGTGCGAAACGATTAATGGAAGCAGTAGAAACGGATACTGCTCTTTTTATGAAAACGCCTCTCGATATGTGGCTGCTCGAAATGGATTTTCGCGGATATATCGAGACATTCGACCGTTTTCCGCACCCATTTTATCAGTCGGGGTTTGAAATGGTGCGTGAGCCGAGCCACGCTTTAAATGACATTCATCGAACTGTGCATAAAACGGTGAAACTTCCGCCAGGGTTCATCTCACGCGAACTAAACGAACTTCATTGAGAATGTAGACCAATCGAAGCCATTTGCCCATTTTACACGCCCATCGATTTCACTATATCCTTCCTTTTGAATGATATATTGGTCATTTGCTAGCCAACAATTATACTTGGGTTGAATATATTCTGTATACATATAATCGATATTCCGGCGTTCCAATTCGATGAGGTTCGGGAAAGTATCCACCAATTCAAGAATACGCGAATACATGCGCTGTTTCACAAGATACGCGTGATTACACCAGACCGTTCCTTTCACCCAACTTCGTGAACTATCCATTCCGTCATATTTCGTTAAAATACCGCCGAAATACAGTATATCCCAATCCTCCTCCGTGGTCGCGGTCGCGGTCGCGGGGTCACTGGACGACGCCGAGAGCGGCAAGGAAAGTGTGGCGAGGTCGCAAATATTCTCTCGAAACCTGATATCATCTTCTAGAATAAGAACCGATGAGAGATTTCGATGTTGGGCATACCGAATCGCATTGATGTGTGAACGAAAACATCCCACCTTCGTATCTTCGGTATGTATGTGGTTCAATAATACAGTATGCTTGACCCCGTGTGAATTCAAATGGTCGGTTACATACTTCGTTCGTTCAGGGCGTTCGTGGAGACATAATACGACGACCTCTTCGGCGAATGGGGGGTGGTGTAAAAATGACGCGGAAGCGGTAGCAGTCGCGAAAACTGCATCGGTGACATCGACAGTGGCGGCGGCAGTGGCGGCGTCTGTTTTCACACTCCTTTTGAAATATTTCATCCGTATCTTGTCTTCCGTAGAAGCATCGATTATAGCGAGATACGGATTTACGGTTTCAAAATAATGATTTTGTTTCATCAATTCACGAACCTGTTCGCCAAGGATGTCTGAACTTATGCAGATACTGAAAAAATCGACAGTAAAACACTTGTTTAACACCATTAGTCGAATACCATCATTTTCCGCGATTGTTTCTTCGATGGCGGAAGTATTCCGGGTTTCTTCAAAGAACGCCGAGAGAATATCGTATTCACTTCCTTCACAACTCACCGAACAATAATCGATATATTCCGGTGCTGAATTTTGGCAACACAAGGCATAGAGAGATGTTTCATATTGTTTCACGGATTCGATACATAGACCCGACCATTCGCGATATCTCTCGAAGAAGTGTGTTGCCGAGTAGTCTTTTGCTCCAATATTCACGAAATACCCGTGGTGTTTGCCTTTGGTTATATACTTGTCGACATATTGGTCACTTCGTAACGGGTGAAAATACTCGGGATAGATGGTAAGGTCATCGTCGTCGCCGCCACCGTCGTCGCCATCTGCGTGCCATAACATATCAAGTTCATCTTTTTGCTTACGAAGAAACTCGTTTTTACGCATAACATCCCCGAGTATCGTCTCCCAGAGATGTGTTCCATACGACTCCGGCGGGAATTCGAAGGGCATAGTCTCCGATAGAATAAATCTCTCGGTGTCTTGCCAATGAAGCGGCATAAATCGCTTCCAATCGAGCACACAAATGCGATACTTGTGCATATAATGCGGATGTTGTTCAAGCAGCTGTTTATTCGAATCGCGAATATGATGCGCCCATATCCCGAGACGCAACCCCGATTTGAATGCGTTCAACCACAACTTTATAAAACCGTTTTTCGGTTTCGCCGCCAAGAAAGCATTAATAAGCGGACCACTTCCGCGCCTCTTTGTTGTTCCCTCTCGTTCCTCACTAATATAAAAGGAATGCTCACCCGATTCAAATATTTCGTGAAATGGGCGAACGATGAGCATATCAATATCCAAATAAACACCACCGTGCTCGTATATTAATTCAAGCCGAGCGACATCGGCTTTATACTGGAAATGCTTTAATTCGAACCCGTCGTAATAATCAGAAGGCGTCATCTTGATAATACGCACACGACGGTGGTTTCGAATATCCTGCCAGTAATGATTTTCAGCAGGAGGTTCTCTCGCGTTATATATCCGGATTTCATATTCAGGCATATACATTATCATCGACGAAATACACCGATGATGAAAGTTATAGAATTCAGTCTCGCCGAAATAAAGAAGGTGGATGATTTTGGGGATGTGGGAGCAGGGGTCGGTTGGATATAACATTCCAAGATTCGCTACCGACGATTCTTTGATAAAATCGGGGAGTTCTGAGTCGCTGTCGTTGATCGCACCACTGTTGGTGGTCGGCGATGTTGTCGGCGACGGCGTATCTACGATTTCCTCGAACTGTTGTATCGCTACACTCGGATTGAGGACGAAATTCGCACAAGCCCGATAAAACCGGACATAATTCGTGTCGCGTTTATTGAACATCGGAAAATAATCCAGATACATATCTGAAATCGCTACGAGTTTTTCCTGGTCTTTATGATAATGATACTGGTTATGGATTTCCTGGAGCATTTGATTTCGGTCCATATATTTACTAGCGGATTGGTGGTAATGATATCGGGCAGTAGCAGTGATGGCAACAGAGCTAGCAGCCGAAGGCGTTGGATGTGAATATCGCCCCCACACCATACCACGCGACCTGTATTCTTCTTTTTGAATATTATCACGGCATAACAGTTCATAATAATCGTCAAATCCGTGTTCGTCCACTATACCTGCAGAAACCATTTGGTCCCACGCTCTTGTTGGCTCGATGGTATAATGTGCGTGCCGTTGTTGAACGCGGCATATATCATCCACCGCGACGATGGTATGGTTTCCTGCCGCTAGTCTTTTCGAATTGAGAATATCCTTCATCGGGATATCGTCTTGATGACCGCCATCGATAAAAATGAAATCGAACCGTAATGGCGGGGCTGTAAGCGGGTTCTTCATACGATGAGCGACCTGCTCTTCATATTTCGGAATAGTTACTGTGCTGTCACCGGTAACGAGGGTGTGACGACCCGGAAATACCGAATCAATATATCGCTTCGCGGCAAACACATAGGCATATTCACCCAAGTCAAAACTCACGACTTTGGTTTCAGGCGGCGTAGTTGCCAGGAAAAGGAGGGCGGAATGACCAGTATTAAAACCGATTTCCATAATTGATTTGGGGGATGACGCAGCCACAAGCTCACGAAGTCGGTCGACTTGATACTTGATTTGAAATGACCCGCCTTCGACGATATAATAATCAGCAATTGCTTTGGTTAATCCATCGAGTAAATCGACGGCGGCAGTCATCTCTATACGGAATGGAATAATTTGTTTATTGTGTATTGTTTATATGTTATTCTTTGACTGGGCGACGCGTGACTGACTGACCGACTGTCTGTCAGGAAAAAATTGAAATGTTTTTCATCTGTATCTCCAGATGACAGCTACACCAACAACGAAATAACGACACCAATGTTTTCCTTCCTCAAGAACGGCGATATCAACAATACTATCAGGGCAATCACCAATCTGCCATCTTTATTCACTTCGGACGGCGACAAAATCAAATACTCGGCATTGAATTATGCCACCGCGATGCGACACAATATCAGTGTTGGAAACCCGATTTTCACGAATATCATTCCAGCTCTTAGCGAGATTGAACGCCGTGATATCGAGAGCATCACATCGGGGCGCTTACCCACGCCGACGCCGACGCCGACGACGCTCTTATCGCCATTTACCAATATCGAGAACGCAACACTCGCGTTGATTCTGGCGAAAGAATTGGCGTATCTGAACCGCACCATTGAAATGATTTCACTCATCGCACGCAGGTATCAAGAAGAACAAGAAGACGACGACCATTCGGATTTCCCGATGTCTCAAATGAATGGCGACGACGACGACGACGACGACGAAGAAGCATTCATCGAAGATGACAATGTGTATAGTAGATACGGCGGCGGGATTAATGCCGGCATTGGAATGTTACAGCGGTCGCATTCGTCTTACGATGACTCGAATGATTACCGTGGTCACCGCTGCAGCCGCCGCCGTGCTCCTGAAAATCAGCTTGTCGCGACATTCCTTATCGCAAGCGGAAATCTTCAAACGAAATTGAGTAACTTGTGTGAACTTGTCGGAACATCTATCGTTGTCGTAAATGCAATGACAACGATAGACCAGCCACCCACCGAGGCGAATCGGGTGAAACAACTTCAGGCAGAGAATATCGTGATTTCGAGTGTATATACCGGGTTCTGCCAATGTAGAGCAGAACAACGCGACCCCATTGTCACCGCTTTCATCGAACTCCGCGACATCTCGGTTCACGCCTGGCGTATTATGTCGATGATGTCATTCTCGAATCTGTTTCGCTTGACAGCTGGCACCAAATTTGCAATCCACAGTCAACACCCAGATGACGCCATATTCACTCAAGGCCGTGATTACGGATTTCCCAGTCGACGAGCAGCGGAGACGATGATGCCGGCAGGTGTGTATTTTCGTAGTAGTAGTAACACATCGACGGAGGCGACGGCAGCGACGGCAGCGACGGAGACGGAGGAGATTCCCGAATATGATTAAATATCGCGTGTGTTAGTAATAAATTTACTTTTTATATTTTCGGCGTTTATGTGTCCTTTTACGAGTTCCACCGATTATTGGCGATTTTTTAGATTTTTTAGTAGGTCGTCTCGATGCTGACGGCGATTTACGACTATTTCGGGACTGACTTAACGTCATTGATAACAACGGTTTCGAATACATTCCGTCGGCGTCGGCTTCGTCGGCGTCGGTTTCCTCACAACGACCCGACGCAAGCCGTTTACATTTCTTTATGAGTTTGGGGCTGTATTGAAACATCGGAAGTGTATAGAAATCCGGTCTAAAATAAAGAAACATACGCCAGTCAATTCTAAAATTCGAAAATAACATCGCATTCGCTATACGATCAAACATTTCGCTTTCAAGTGCGTGTTTCAGTAATGGGCCATTTTCTTCTATTGGGTCATCTATTTTTAATGCTATCGCTCCTTGCGTCAATCCATATTCACCTGTCAAGTCGATAATCGCTTCATTTACTCCTGATTCTCCAAAAATTACCTTTGGAATGCCAAACATTCGAATATGTGGTTGGTTATTAGTAGAAGACCAATAATACCTAGGACCTCCGAACGGAGTAGAGTGTATCAGGGGAAATCGATGGGTTTCGTTCTGTTCAGCTGAAACCCATTTATTTTTTTTATCTGTTCCAAACTGAGTTCGATGAAATATAACATTTGGATTGGGGTTCGCAATTAATAACTCTTGTATCAATTCAAAACTATGATTCGGTAAAAAATGCCATTTAGATAAGTCTAATCGATGTTCAATGCCTTCTCGGTCTTTTACTGTTGTTACATCATTCGCAGGATTTGGCGTTCTTTTCTGAATACAATAAAAATCATAGGGCGTCTGAGCATTAAAATCCCGCTTCCCATCCGCCTTACTATGTAATTCTAAATATGACATATAATTTTTATGAACCATTTCATCAAAGAGGGTATTTGCTCGGGCGGATGGCGGTTTTCGCCATAATGCTGGATGAACGAATACAAGATTTCCGTCATTCGCAAGCAATTTATTTAATGATTTTTCTACGAATAAAGGCCATAAGTTTTTGCCACCACCCTTTTTACCGTCGTGTTTTTGGTCGGCATTAAACGGTGGGTTCCCAATAATAACATTGTATTGCTGGTCTGGGGAATGGGAGTGACCTTTAAAAACGAAAGATTGTAAAAAGTCGGAGCAACATAAATTCGAGGCGGTTCCGAATATTTGTTGAACAACTGCACAATTAGCTTTGTTAAATTCTACCATAAAAATCATATTACGGATGATATGCTCGCTGCGCTTCGCAGGGTCCAGTATAACGGCCCTGAGACCCGTCATTAGACGGGAATATACGACCAGTTGGAAATTTCCAAAACCGGTTGCCGGGTCTAACCATTTATTATTCGGGTTCGACCAAATATCCACTGGTAATCTGTCAAGCATATCATTAATTAATTTGGTTGGTGTAAATACCTCACCGAATTTATCCTTTTCTTCTTTTCTTATACCCAAATTGCCTGTTTTTGTATTAATATAATCTAAGGGGTTATCACGGTGTTCATGTAATTCACCCAACGGAAGGGTGTGGTGGCTCATATAGTTATATTATAGATATGTTATAAAAAATATATAGTCATCGTGATAGAATATACTTCGCGGCGTCGCGGCGTCGCTTAATACTCCCTGAACTGGTCACGGATGTGTTCGAACACGCTGATTGCGTCGCGAGCGCACGTCGTAACATACTCCGCCACAATCCCTTCGTCCACACCCACGGTCTCTGCGAACCCGACACGAATCATACTATCCGGATTATGCGGGTGAATTTTGCGGAAAGCACAGTAAGTAACCGTCTGGTCTTCGGCGTAGTGCTTGTCGTGAAGGAAGAACTCGATGACCTTTCCTAAGGTATAATCCTCGCCCTTTAGTTCGATGTCGAATCCGTTCTGGATAGTGCTTACTGTCGGGATGATATGGTTCTCGCCGCTCTCGATATCGCGGATGAATTTCGTGCATTTGTTAATCATAATCTGCGCGGCCTTGTGGACGATTTCCGTGTTCGTGAATACGCCCACCGTCTCGACGACGAAATCGAAACTATCGGGTTTCGTAAACCGCTGAGCATCAAGAAGAGACCAGTTTTTTCGCTGGGCTTTCATTTCCTCGCTTCCCACGGCGGCTACACCTTCCTTCACGAGCTCGGCTTCTTTGATTCGCCACGCTTCATCGACTTTCGCGGGGTCCATCGTCATTTGGTAGGCGCATGTGCTGACGACATTAAAAGCCCCGTCCTGTTTGGCAGTGCCGATATCGAGGTCACACGTCATCGTGAGTCGTTCGCCTTCGCCGTATTCGGTCATTTTTGGGAGGAGGCGAGCGAACTCGATGTAATCGCCGGTAATGGCGTTGGGCGAGAATATTTCGCGAACTTTGACATCAGTGAGGTATTTGCCATTGGTCTTGTTTTTCATTTTGAAATCTTTGGTGGTGACGTAGCGGATTTCGCTTCCGTCGGCGACGACATCGATTTCAACGGCGTAATCTTGGTAGGGGAAATCGGTTTCGGTGATATGAATTGGTATGCAGCTCAAGCGTTGCTTGAGTATCTCGTTATGCAATCTCGAGGTGTTTGTGGTTATGCTGGCTTTGCATTCCGAGTAAGGAAATGTGCGGAATACGAGCGTCGGGACGTCTGACAATATTATACGACGTAAAGCGTTCGCCAAGCTCACGTTTATTTTGTCGATGGTGAATCTGAGTTCACCTCGTTCATCGGTTTTTGATACGATGCGGGGGGTATATTTGCTTGAAGCGCTAGCGGAATGGAATGGGGCAGATGTTTCGGTTGCGGACACAGCATAAGACATTTGAATATACTCGCTAGGTAATAATAATAACCAAACGTGTTTATATATTATATTGATATAAACAATTGATTTATAATCAATTTTATTTTTGGATTACACACAAACGCGTCAAAACTCACATAAAGTTTTTTCTTTGATTTAGTAATAGGGAATAATGTCTTGCATCATTTACTACAGCAATTCATGCGACCGGTGTAAAAGTGTTTTATCCGCGCTGTCTAAATCACGCGTTCAAGACGATATTCATTTTTTATGCATTGACAAACGCGTCAAGGCTGAAAATGGCAGTGGTGCTTGGCACATCGTCACGGAAAGCGGCGATAAAGTCCTCCTCCCGCCTCAAGTCAACCGTGTTCCTGCCCTCCTGCTCCTGAATAAAGGACATATGGTTCTTTACGGCGAACAAATCCTACAGCATTTTCAGCCGAAAAATGTCGCGCTGAATAACGAAGCGACCGGTTTCAATGGCGAGCCGAATTCGTTTTCGTTGGGGCGCGAAAGTATGGGCGGGTTTGGTGTGGCTTCGGACAATTATAGTTTCCTAGACCAGAGCCCTGATGAACTCTCCGCGAAAGGGAACGGTGGAATGCGGCAGTTGTATAACTACGCGACGATTGATATCGTGGATAAAATAGAGACGCCGCCCGATACTTATTCGCCGGATAAAGTTGGGAGTGTTTCTTTAGAGCAATTACAGCAGAAGCGGAACAGCGAGATTCAGCAACCGAATGTGAGTAATTATATTAAAGGGGGGATTCCGCCCCCCAACGACGGTGGTGCTGGTTATGGAGGGGGGGTTCCGCCCCCCAACGACGGTA
>RGCF01000107.1 GCA_009919265.1 Bacteroidota bacterium
TATTTCGGGAGGGATGACTAGAAAGAAGTCAAGTATGATATATCTTGGACGATAACTCGACGATACATAGATTTTATTTTTATTTATTTCCGGAATACGAAACTCTTTCGGAAAACCTTCGCCATCAAATCTTGTTGTAATTACGCAGTCATATATAGTATTTGTTTTCTCGACATATTCTTTGAATAGGTCCTTCACTTTGCTCCTGGTGCAAATTTGACTAAAAACATTGAAAGTATTATCTTTAATCGATTTCGGTCCATTCAAATACATTTTAGATTTTTTTATATACTCCATATCATTGATTACATTTGTATTTGCTTTGTCCAATGGTTTCTCAAATACGTATGATACTGGCTTATAGTATTCTAACAACTCCTCTTTTACAACATTTTGATTTTCAATAAACAGCACATTTTTATTGATTCGTCTCCACGGAGAACAATCATATGTAACATTATCATCTATCCAACAATGAAAAAAAAAGTCGTATGTATGTTCACTGTTTAATTTCATCAAGTTACTTATACAATTATACCCGTGTTTGTAATCTCTCGGTTGCCCGAATAAACATATCGCGATTTTCATAATAACTATTATAAGCAGTATCGTAATTATATATTTATATTACAATTCAAATGTTTCAAGAGCGTTTGTTCACCTTGCGGAAGAAGTCATAATAACCGACTTAAACATAATCTACTATGATTATTAGACATATTCATTTCTTTCGTTACAAACTTTCGTTTCTTATTATGTCATTTAGCGATGATACACCATCTTCTATCCAGGACGCTGGCGCTGGCACGGGTGCGGGTGCGGGTGCGGGTGCGGGCTCTTACCCTGAATTCAAGGTCTGGGAGGATGTCGACGAAATATCACCCGACCTTCTTCGCGGAATCTACGCCTACGGCTTCGAAAAGCCTAGTAATATTCAACAGAAATCAATATTATCCATCATTCAACGCCGCGATGTTATCGCACAGGCTCAATCGGGCACCGGAAAAACCGGCGCTTTTACTGTAGCCGCCCTCCAGAGCGTCGATGTGAGTAAGGCCGTTTCGCAAGTCCTTATTTTGGCACCGACCCGCGAACTTGCTCGTCAAATTTACGATGTCATTCAGGGTCTTTCGGCAATGATGACCGGTCTTAAAACACGTTTGCTTGTTGGTGGAACTTCTACTGCCGAAGACGCGGCGGAATTGCGAAAGTGTATCCCGCATATCATTGTCGGTTGTCCCGGTCGTGTGTTCGATATGATTCGCCGCAACCATATACAGAGTTCCAGTATTCATATGCTCGTGCTTGATGAAGCCGACGAAATGCTTTCCGCGGGATTTAATGACCAAATCTACAATATTTTCCAGTATATGCCATCCGATATTCAGGTGGTTCTCTTCAGTGCTACGATGCCGCCCGATTTGTATAATCTGACCGAGAAGTTTATGCGTAATCCTGTGAACATTCAGGTGAAGGCGGAACAACTTACCTTGGAAGGTATTCAACAGCATTATGTCGCGTTGGACGATGATGTTCAGAAATACCTGACATTGAAAGACCTGTTCAAGACGATTTCGGTTTCGCAGTGTATTATTTTCTGTAACTCGACGAAGCGAGTGGCTGACCTCCACGAGGCGATGCTTTTCGACGGTTTCCCTGTTTGCTGTATTCACAGCGGGATGGAGAAGGGAGATAATCGCGACCGCGAGAAGGCGTATCAGGAATTCAAGGCGGGTGTTCATCGTGTCCTTATTTCTTCCAATGTGACTGCTCGTGGTATTGATATCCAGCAAGTAAGCACGGTGATTAATTTTGATATGCCGCAAGATGTCCATACTTATCTTCATCGTATTGGTAGGTCGGGTCGTTGGGGGCGTAAAGGTGTCGCGATTAACTTTATTACTCGCCGTGATATGCGCATCAAGAATGAGATAGAGGCGTATTATGAGACATCAATTACCGAGTTGCCTGTGAATTTTATGGAGGGGATTTAGAATGCCGAATGCTGCTAAAGCGGCCGATGGGCCGATGGGCCGATGGGTTTGATTTTGTATATTATATTGTTTATTCATAACAATACAATGTCTTGTTCTTTTAGCGTATGTTCGTTACTTACGGATGTTCGCGAATCTGTTAATGAAATTCCGCGTGACCCAGACCAAGTGAAATCGATGCTTTTTGAACATTTAGGGGTTTGTAATAAGAAAAAGGACGATGCCGCCACCACAGTGGGGACGGGGACAGTGGCCGGGACATTTCGGCCGCCGATTTCATATACGACCCCCGACAAACTTCGTGAATTACCCACTTCAATTATCGAAGACCTTGAATTGCTTCAAGTAAAGCCTAAGATGAATGTCGCCGATGCTGCTGCCGATGCCGTCGATGCCACGACCGTAAAAGGCTTATACCATTATTTATTCTCTCCAACATCAGTCTACGGGACAGAACATCTCCCGATTTGGAGCAAGTATTACACCACCGATATCGAATACTTGAAACAAACCCAGACTCTACTCGAAATGTTCGATAATGAGCTCTTGGAGAGATGTATCGCGCAAAATACCGAGCATAAAACCTGCGTGGAAGCATTCGCCACGATGAAGAACACCTGGACCGACTTTCGCGGAACTGGAAAAATCCACGATTTTAAAGAGAAATTCAGTTATGTCGAGACCCCCTTTCTCTCGAAACTCAACAACTCATCGTCGTTTCTTCAGTTTCTAAGCATCTATAACATTTCATCGCCGGTGATTGCTTTATTGACACCGTTGATTATATTGATTATCCCGTTTTTCGTTCTATTTATGCGCGGATTATCTGTGTCTATCACGGAATATGTCGACATTTTGAAACAGATTATGGGTCAACATTCGATAGGTAAATTGTTTACACAGTTCGAGACCGTGACGATTGAACAGAAGATGTATATCTTGATGTCGGTGGTCTTTTACTTTATTCAAATTTACCAGAATGTAATGGCGTGTGTGCGATTTTACAGGAATATCAAGCTGGTTCATACGCATATACATACCATTCGCGGTTATCTCACTGCCACCGGAGTGAATATGAACTATATGACACAACTCATTCAAACATATCATCTCTCTACCTATGAACCATTTCGCGAAGAACTCGCCGAGAGATATCGTTTGTTGGATGAAGTCACGAAGGCACTCGCCGATATTTCGCCGTTTTCTGTCTCTGTGTCGAAATTCTTCCAAATCGGATATGTTATGAAGAATTATTATTCCCTGTTCTCTCAAACCGACTTGAATGAACTCCTCGAATACAGTTTTGGGTTTAATGCTTATATGGAGCATCTTACGGCTTGTAGGTCATTTGTCATCGACGGTGTAATTAAGAAGTGTTCGTTTATTGCTTCATCGGCTGACGCGGAGGCGGCGGGGGCGGACGCAGCAGAGAGACCACTATCACCCATCGTAGAAGGCGACGAAGGCAAGGACGGTGACAGCGGCAAGGACGGTGACAGCGGCAAGGACGGCGCGACGGACGGCGCAGACACTCCTCCATCTCCACCCCCACCTCCACCCCCCGTGAAACGAACTGGCGTCACCAAACTCTTCGGTCAATTCTATGCGCCATTAAAAGCTCACGACTCGACGAAAGTGGTTGCAAATGATGTTGTTCTAGACAAGCAACTTGTCATCACCGGCCCAAATGCCGCCGGTAAAACCACTGTCATCAAATCTACTCTATTCAATCTTATCATCTCTCAGCAACTTGGTTACGGTTTCTATGAGCGTGCTGAAATCAATCCTTACGACTACCTTCATTGTTACCTGAATATCCCCGATACATCCGGCCGCGATAGTCTCTTTCAGGCAGAATCACGCCGGTGTATGGAAATCTTGAAGTGTATTATCGAGAACCCGAAAAAGCGGCATTTCTGTATCTTCGACGAGCTTTACTCTGGAACGAATCCGTATGAGGCTGTAGCAGCAGCATATGGATATATTGACTATATATCGAAGAACCCTAAGGTGGATTTGATACTCACCACACATTATATCGAACTGTGTCAGCTCCTCGAGAAACGAAATGCCGCCGCGATTACCAACCTCCATATGTCGGTGTCGCCAGAATCAGGCGCATACTTGTATAAGATTGCTGACGGTATTTCATCGATTAAAGGTGGACTGAAGGTTCTTCGCGACCTCGAATATCCGGCAGAAATCGTGGAAAGCGCGAGACTCATTATTGAGGGGTGATGTGTTATGATGGCGACAATTCCGCGATATACGACCGCAGCATTCGTTTGTATCGATGATAATCCGGGTCGTCTGTTTCTGTCACATTTTCAAGGACACGAATGTCATTATAAAAAGAGACGCACTGCTCGCGAGTTGGCGTAATGTCAGGCGTGGAAGACACCGCGGCATAAATCGAGTGTATATTCGCGCGGGCTTGTTCGTGCTTGTGTGTGAATTGGGCTTCATAATACGACGCGTTCAAATAATTAATAAAATTGGCGAATAGGGAAATAATTGAAACGGCGACACCGGCGACGACGGGATTGGTCTTGGCGTCGGGTGCGGGTGCGTCCATTCTATACATCATAAATAAGAGCTATTTTTATGCTGTATTCCTCATTGTCATTCGTCATTCGTCATTTACCTGGATTGCCGTTTTATCGATGACCACGCTCTTGGCGACTCGTTTTATCACCTTGGATATATTTCCGTCGACTGCTCCATCTGTTACGATTTTCGATAATTTGAAATACTGGTCGTTGTCGTTGGTATGAGATGTCATACATTTCGGGTGCTCATTCGCCCATTGTCCTAGCAAACCAACCGATTTATGCTCCACCGCCAGAACAGCATTCGTCATTTTGGCGTTGTCGGGCCCATCACACTCCCATTTATCGGCATCCTTCACATATAGCGTCTCTCGTTTACTATCGCTACAATGAACCGGGCGTTTATGTAGCTCGGTTTTATTCAAGTTCGTAATCAGAATATTCGACATCCCTTCCACATAACCGAGTTTCCCAACATTTTCGAGGTCGTCCGTGTTCAGTTGTATCGAATTCACGAAATCCTTCATATTCATTGCGTCCTTACATTGCTCATTCAGGAAAAACTGCATATTGAAGGTTTGATTATAACAGTTATTCATTGTATTATTATTCGTTATATTCGTTGAGGGTGTTAGCAGTGCCGATTCTGATACCGCCACCGCCGATGACGATGACGACGACGACGACGACGACGACGGCGAAACAGCTGTAATCGCCATTATACTCTTTTTATACATATCCATCATCTGGGTTTTGAATTCATTATTCATATTCATCATTACATTGATTACATTTTTTAGTTCGGCCGTATTTTCGATTGTCGAGAGATCCACCGACTTTGCAATACACGAAGACCCGTATTTTTTATTATGTCGCCATAATCCGGTTCGATTGATATAAGAACGGTGGCAATATTTACATTCATACGCCGACGTCGTATCTGCTACTATATATTCCGCCGCCTCATCGTTGTCATATTCGCCAGAATCTGCGATATTTGGTGGTTCGTCTTCTTCCTCTTTTTTGATGGGTATTTTTTGGGGGTTCGAGAGAATGGAATTATTCGGTAGCGGTTTTTGGGGGATGCTTTCCGCCGCCGTTCCGCCCCCACCCCCCGAAATGAGACTGTGAATGTAATTTTTACATTTGGCGTTCTCAGAACATAACCGTTGATGCTTTGCCGATAAAAGATGTGTATTAAAAACTGTTTTGTTATTGGTTTTGATGTCACAAGTATCGCAATAATACATAGTTGATTTTTCAGTCTTGATGGAAATGTTGCTTAAATCGCAAGGGGCTATATAGATAGGAAACAAAAAAACGCCAATGGACGGTCGCGGGGGGGTCGGCCGGAATGTCGAAAAAATTATCGTCACAAAATTTGCGTTCGGTCGAAAAAAATTGTGACTGGTCAGTCACAAATGATGCAAAAATCGTGTTTTAAAAGTTCCACGCAAAATGATGAAAAGGACATTTTTTGGCGTGTTGCCGTTTGTTGCGTATTTAAGCAACATTTCCATCAATTCACTTTTGGATTGGTTGGTCGAAGATTTTATTACCATTATGCTCTTGGTTTTTTCAAGTTTTAAACGAAATATTTTCGGCTGAAAAGTGTCCAATCCGTTCTTTTTGACTGTCCCACGCCGAGGACTTTTTGGAATCTCTCGATTTCATCGATTTTAAACGAAATATTTTCGGCTGAAAAGTGAATTGAACGAAGTTTTGGGCTTTCCCACGCCGAGGACTTTTTGGAATCTCTCGATTTCATCGATTTTAAACGAAATATTTTCGGCTGAAAAGTCCTTGAACGAACATAAAATCAACGGTTTGTAATTATACATTATATAATCCGTTTAATTATCGAATATAACATCGCCATCTATTATATTATAAATCACACAGTTCGAGAGATTATGGGTGAGTTAAGTTTTCTAACCATCATCGTTAGTTTAGCTGTTTGTTCTTTACTTACATATGCTATATTCCAATATATGAAGGTTCGGTTGTCCATTTTAGAACAATCGCATAAAGAACAGGCGTTGATATTACAGCAATATATTGAAGAGTCTTCTACGGATATTCATCGATTATATCAAATGAACACAATGCCTTCGGCGTCTCGTCAAATGAATCATCCGCCGACTGGCAGTATCATTCTTGAATACGCAAATGAGAGAGAACAAAACGCGTCTGCGTATAATGAACCCCACACCATTCATTTAGATACGGCGGCATTTTTCCAGAATAGCCGTGGAAGTGGTAGTAAGTTGATTGAGATTTCGTCCGATAGCGAGGATACAACTGACACGGACACGGACACGTCAGAGTCAGAGTCAGGGACAGATACTGAATCGGACTCGGAGTCAGAGTATGAGACTGGCTCTGTATCTGGCTCGGAGGCTGACCTTGCTGTGAAGAACAACACCGAAGTCGTAGCTGTCGAGACTGAAACTGATGCCATTGAGGTGCTACAAATCGACCCTAGAGATATTACCGAAGTTTCTACTACAGAAATAAAAACGATAAGTGTCGATTTAGGAACTATGCAAGAGCCTGAAATACAATCCAAAGAGAAACCTAGTATGGAGTTATATAAAAAGTCCCAAGAGACTTCATCGTCCGCCGTAGAAGAGCCGCCAGCCCCAGCACCAGAGTCTGCGCCCATTCCTCTCGCCGCAATGTCTGTCAACGACCTCAAGGCTCTTCTTAAGGAAAAGTGTAAGAACCAACCTGAAAAACACGCCGAAATCCAACGACTTAAAAAGGCCGAGCTAATCTACGCAATACAACAATTAGTATAGTCGAATGATATCATATAGATTTTTATTCTCAACATATACATAATAATGTCGTATTCACAACCACACTGGGCTAAGAATTATAGTGCAAGTCATAATGTATATTTTGATTTCCCGCCATTAATGACGGATGGTCGCAATTTCTCTGGTTGGCAACCAGGCAACGCGGTCAATGAGTCATTGCGCCGTGCTGAGAATATCCAGACAAACTGGGATTATCGCCGTTATTTGACTACAAATGCCGACCTGATAATGAATATCAACCGTATTGACGCTGTGAATGCCAGTGGTCACGGGTCATTTGAAGTGTCCCCATACGAACAGGAAGAACACCGTAATGTTCCGTTTATGTATTCATCCGTGATGGATACGAGAGAACCATTCGGTTATGTCCAGAGTGACCTGAAGGATGTTTATCTCTCGAGAGACGCACTTCAAGCACGGATGGTTGCCCCTGAAATCACACAAGAACAAGTGCTCGCCTTCCAGCAGCAGCAGCAGCAGCAATCACAGCAGCCATTTCGCCGCTAACTGTATTAAACCCTTTATTGTAATGTTTGTTATATATCGAACATTACAATTCTCGAGAGATGCGAATTATCAGTTTTGATGTTGGAATGAAAAACCTAGCATACTGTTTATTCGTAATTCCCGATTCTCTCGGCGAGATGCTTGGCAAAGGCACAAGTGCCACCGCCACCGCCGCCGATATCATCCATCACATCAAAATCGAGAGATGGGACGTCATTGATTTACGCTATGACCCTGGATTGGCATCGACCGAAGTAGTGAATACTCCTCTACCGAAACAATTCTGTATGAATGACCAGAAGTTGGCAAAATGGATGATGCCTGCTGCGACTGCGACCGCGACCGTGTCGTTATATTGTGCAAAGTGTGCCGAGAAATCAAAGTATAATATTCCGTGTCGAGAGATTTTACAATACAAAAGCAAACCTGAGCTAATTATGAAGAAAAAACTCGACGAGCTCATTGATATTAAGGCAAATCTCTCGAAGTCGTCGTCGGCGGCGTCGGCGGCGTCGGCGGCGTCGGCGGTCATCGACACTACTGCGAAGAATATAAAATGTAGGAAGGCCGACCTTATTCAAGAAATCAAATCGACACTCTCGAGAGAATACCTTGAACCTTATAATGAGAACAAGTATACGAAATACATCCAAGGCACGGACACCAGTGAAACACCTGTCGCAGACAAACCCAAAAAACCGAACTATGTATACGCACACGACCTTGACCTTATTACCTATGGTCGTAATCTAATGAAACATCTCGACGCGATTCTTTATCCGGTGGCGTCGTCGTCGAATGTCATCGATATGATGATCGTTGAAAACCAAATCAGCACCCTCGCCTCTCGAATGAAGACACTTCAGGGAATGATTACGCAGTATTTTATTATGAAACAGATTCCCCAAATCGAGTTTATATCGGCGTCGTGTAAATTAAAGCTATTCACAGATTCACAAATGTCATACGACGATGAAATGAATATTGATGCTTCAACGTATGCTGACCGCAAGAAGTCGGGCATTGTTGTATGCCGTTCTCTCGGCGAAATCTCTCGAAAACGTCATTCGGACTTCGCGAAATGGATGGCGTGCTTCGAAAATCACAAAAAGAAGGACGACCTCGCGGATTGTTTCTTACAGGGATTATGGCGGGTTCATCTCTTATGTGCGGTATAAATCAAATATTAAAGGGTTTGTGTAATTTAGTATAAAGATTACATTCTATTATAACACATACGAATACGATGGCGGAAGAAATCGATTTAGGTGCTTTGG
>RGCF01000108.1 GCA_009919265.1 Bacteroidota bacterium
GGTAAGGGGGGTGATGGCGGGTGGATATTACTCATCATCACTAAACACCGTGTTCTCATCTATAATGATGATATGCTCCGTCGGTGGCGGTAATTGTGATGATGATGCCGGCTCTTCGGCCTCGGCTTCGACCTCGACTTCGACCTTGATATGCGACTTCTTCTCGTGTCTGTTAATCTTGTGTCTCACATAATCCTTCATATCGTAATAGTTTCTGTCCATTTCGCGATACATAATATCCTTTAAATCCTCCGTCATGTCACTAATATCGGTCGTATTTTGTCCGGTTTCGTCAGTCAGGTGTTCTACAGTTTCCTTCACATCCGACAATTCTGCGTCCACCATCCCGATACTTTGTTTGAGTGTATGGCAATTTTCGCGGATTTGTTTCACATCCTCCGTTACAGTGAAGAACCGATGTGTATGAACCTCATTCGATCGTTTCACCAAATCAACCATTTCATCGTGTTCGAATGTCAGCTCCTTTGTAATCGCTCGTGCGAACTCTTCGCGTAAATCACCAGCAATCATAAGGACTCGTTGCTCCATCTCGTTTCGAACTTGTTGAAGTTGTTTCATAAATGTCGCCTCCATTCGTGCGCACATCTCTTCAGTCTTATTCATCTTCGCCATCATTTCATCCTCGCGGCGAACAAACATCTCATAATCGCGATAGTAGGTATCATTCAGTTCGATAATATCCGATTCGAGGCGGGCGGTTCTCTTCTCAATCTCCGTGCGCATTGTGTCGACATATTTAAACACCTCATTGGTAGCACCTTCAGAGCTATAATTCGCGTTCTCGCGCACTTCATCGCATTTCTTGTTCACATATTTTCGGATTTTTCGAATATGCTTCGTAAGCACATTGTTTTCGGTAAAGTCGGCGCGAACATTCTCAATCTCGCCACGAACATCTTGTAGTTCCTGATATACTTCATTGGTGCTCCTCGCGGTATCATCGTATTTCGTAAATAAGTCCGCGACATTCCGCCAGAGCATCGTTTTTTCTTCAGCGTCGTTATTATCAGCAGCAATCGGCACAAGTGGCGGAGGAGGAGGGGAATTGCGAGTATTCTCTAGACTAAGAGGCACAAGTCTTCCATAGTGAGGAACAGGGCGAGATGACATTACGAGATACAATAATGATTGTTGTATATATCATAGTAACATCGATTTATATTCAATTTTGAACGAATTGAAATACTTATTCAATCAATCGTCATCCGCATTGTTTTTGTAAGGACGGATTGCGTGGTGACCACAGCCGCGGACTTCTCGATATAATCGACGATACTCAGCAGCGCCGGGTCTCTTGCGGCGCTACATATAAAATCAGTGAATTCGAATAGATTTTTACTTGTTTTCCGGAATCGTATTGCGGACCCCGGATTATGGTCACAGCACCAGCAAATAAAGGGAAGAGCATACGCCGAGAGAATACCGCCGAAGATATAATAGGCATACACATTCGTCTCTTCGGCGTATTGTTTCCTGCACACATTGAGATTGTCGGGTGTTAAAACCGTGATTTGCGAGTATTTCAGGTTCATAATATCGAGAACTTTGACCATTTGGTAAATATGAAACAAAGCATTGCTCGTCATTTTCTCTCGAACACTGTAAATGAACTGTGTCCGGTCATTCTGGAAATACGCGTCAATCATTATCTTGATATTGCGAGCCCACGCCTCAGTATAACTCTCAAATAATAATACATCGTCGTGCGGAATACAAAATACTTTGCGCAATCTCTCGTTCGCCTCTCGTAAATCGATATCAATAAAGTCCATATTGAAGTTATGCATCGACTCGTGAATAAATACCTTGAACCATTCCTCGGTGCGATATACGATAATCTCGCCGTGGGCTTCGCAGTTTCTAGTGAGACCAGTGTTTACATGAATTGCCGAGAGAACTTCTGTCTCGCCGCCGCCGTGTCGAGAGATTGGCCGCTCTTTCTTGAACGGCGTCATATAAAAATATACATCCAATTGTTCGGAACACTCCTTACTCGCCAATTGCGATACAATCGAGAGCCAGCAAAATACTTTGTATGCGTGTCGTTGATATTGTTCGATTTCCGCTGAACATAGATACGACGCTGACGACGACGACGCAGAACCGCGATGCTTCATACTACTACAAACCGCGATGTGTGACTCTGGAAATGTAATAAAATAAAGTCGAACCACGCGGCCTCGTAGGTTCGCTTGAAAACGAATACAGTATTCCGATTTTTCGCGAATATAGGAATATACTTTATCCGGAATATATCGATTATTTTCGTTCTCTGGTTCGGAATTGTGTCGAACTCGTCTGTCGTATGTTCGTTGTAACTCGGCTAATATTCGAGGATGTGGTAAATCATTTGCCGAATTATGTATTTCGGTGAATTCGTAGGGGATATTCTTGGCGATGTCTTTGTTTGCGTCCGAAAGACCGAACTGTTTGTATAATTCATATTCCGATTGCCGCAACGATTCATAAAAATTCATAAAAAAATGCGTCGTATTCTGTTTGTTCTCTCGTATATGCGACCGCAATGTCTTCTCTATCTTGGAAATGTAATCTCTCGAGAGATTGGTAATGGAACTTCGTATATCCGCCGAATTCTTTGTGAGTTCATCCTCAATCCACATCCTATTCTATTATAATATTGCTACATTATAATAGAAATAATAGTTGTTGAATGTTCGACCTTATCATTAAGAAATATTTCAAGCCTGGGACGCTTCATATTTTTGCGTTTTCGTTCATGATATTTATCGTGTTGAATGTAATCGAGAATGTAATCCATTATAATATCGGTAAATATCACGACGGAAATCAACATAAGATAGACACGAACACTGGAGGGATAGCCGGTTTTCATTTTACAAACCCCAATCAAACAGATTGGATTCGTATTATTGTGATTATGTTTATTTTCGCGATGCTTCAGGGGGTTTTTACATCGTATTTCAGCGTCTGCTGAAATAGTCAGCGTCTACTGAAATAGTCAGCGTCTACTGAAATAGTCAGCGTCTGCTGAAATAGTCAGCGTCGCCGTCTATCTAGAAGCCCCTGTTCTCAGTTTGTGCCGCACCCGCATTAAATGATGATATATCTCCGGCGCAGACCCTCTCTGGTAATGAACCAATTTTGCATTTCGCGTCGAGAGTAGCATATCTTTCAAGTCTTTGTTCTGAGAGAATTTCGCAAACATTGCATTCTCCATCTCTCGTTCGCTTCGTCCGTGATTGAAAAAGTCGGGGTCGATTGTGATTCGAGTTGGGCGAATAATTGTGCGTTGGTTCAGTTTCCCGCTTTTGCTTCCAGCCGCCTTCGCAAGTAACGGGTCTGCCGATAGCTGTGACCGCGAATCCAGAGAGAATTTCAAATAAAACTCGCGATTGTTCGTCTTAAATTTACTCGCCTGATAATAATGCTCGACGCTCTGCCACGTATGATTATCAAGCATAAACGGTTCGTTCCACGTATTCGACAGTTTACGTCGCCAATTGTCAAATGTCGACAGTTTATGGAAATGGATTTTCTCCGTCTCGGGGATTTTCTCTCCAGCACCCATCCCCGGAAGTGCATTTGGGTTCGAATTCGAATAAAATTGTAGGACGATATCCGGCGTGTATAAGTTCGACGCGTTTCGTGCTCCGGTTAGGTCTTCCAGTAACTCGTCCAGGCTCTCGTTCGGTAAATCATCGACACGAATACCTAACTCGCGTTGAAATAGTTTGAATTGCGGAATCAGACAAAACGCCCCGGACTGTGTCTCTAAACACTTCGTCGTAACGAGTAGTTTAATATCATACGGTAATTCCGAAAAGGAGAGAACGCCGTGGGTTTTATAAGTGATGAGTTGAAACGATTCATTCGCGTTATATGTAGAGCGAGACCGCGACGCCTCCGTCATCGAGCTTTTCCCGATTAAAATATACGCGGTCGGTTCGAATACACCTCGTTTTCGAACGAGAGGGTCGATGGCTTCATCCACCGAACCACCGTTATTACATTGAAGAACATTATCGATGTCACCAGCATCATACGAATCTCTCGAAAACACGATAAACTTCATATTCAATACCCGCTCCATCGCGGCGATTGCCCATCCATCCGGCCAATAAAGACTCGTCATTATTCGTTCTTTCAGCTGGTCAGTCGACCGCACATCTCTCATATAATCATACCGACCACCCAGAAGTTTCGTGTATTTCATCTCGTCGTGTTTTTGCGTGTGTTCAATAACGAGTTTTTTAGCACCGGCAATCATAAGTTGTTGTTGGGCGCGGTCGTGTATCGACGACATCCTGCGTTTGATATCAGAATATTCATTGAATATGATTTTGGTCTCTTTCATTTGTGTTTTCGAGAGATTGTGATACATTGCAAACTTCTCTCGATAAACCCGAAAGACTTCATCATTTACTTCATCGGCCAGTTGTTTTCGAAGTTCAAGTATCGTCGTTCTGCGGCCTTGGGTAAGAAGAGCATCGCGTATTGCTGCGAAAAAGGCATCACTTCCGCCTTCATTGTCGATGAAATTGAAATACTTATTCCGGAGGTATTTCTGTATCCAAAGGTCGGATGCCGGATTCGGTTTATATTGCCGGCGTTCTAACTCGGACTGTTCTTTCGTCTGGAGAGGGAGAATAGATGTTCCTGATAAAAGATGTGCTTGCTTGGCGTCCAACCCGAATACATTCTTTCCACTACGAATATCAATGTCGATGTCGCTGTCATCACTCTCGATGTCATTCATCGTTCCCGGTGTCGGTGCCGGTGCCGGTTCTTTTCCGAGAGATTTTTTGATTTCAGATACTTGTTTTTTCGTTTCGGCCGCCGCTGATGCCGGTGCCGATGCCGCCGCGGTCGCACTTGCGGGCCGTGCCCTTGATTTTCGTAATAATTCGGTATTTACAAAGCCATATAATAAGGGTGTTAAACGGCTACAGTCCAAATCACCGGATTCGTCCATCTTCACTTGATTTGTTAGCATCTCATAGACGCCAATTTGCTTCATAAACTCCATTTCAGAGTTGAATAAATAAATCGGAACATAGACGACATTATATCGTTTCGCGAAATGGTAGTTCAATTGACCGATTCCAATGACGACTTTTTGAGGGTCTCGTAATAGCTGCACTTGAAATAATGGTGTATTGTATTTGAAATCCTCTTCTTCTAAATGCGAATACTCGTGATAGTTAATGTCCTTATTCAGTTTTGATTTTACCATTTCAGGGTATTACGTTACGGCTGTCGTATATAATAGAAATGTAATTATTATTATATATGTGTAAATAATAATTACTTGATTTGCCGCGCGATTGGTTTATGTTTGATAGCAAAAATTTACTTATTATGATACACCAGTGAGGTAACTGATTCAGTTTATATCTGTAAGTCTATTCAATGAACAAATGGTAAGATAATCATCTCATTCTACTTTTATGTTTTCTACTTCGTTTCATCGTAATGTATCGTTTCGAACGTCGTCGTTTGATAGACCCCCCACGGCTTTTCTTTTTGATGTAGAGTATTGAAATACTTGCATTAGGAACATATCCGATGTCGCCAAGAAACATGTTATCGTGAAGTTCACGCTTGTTATACATAAGCGTCATGGTTTTGTCATCGGGCGGTTTAGAAAGTGGATATTTTATTTGGAGGATCGTCTTGAGGTTCGCAACAGTGGTGCCCTCGTGAACGTGGGCTATTATGTATTTGTTCATCTTCGGGTCTGTAACGGTGACTGTCATTGGCTTAGGGGGCATCGGTAACTCCTCATCCTCATCCTCATTATCATCTTCATTTGGTTCATCATTTTCAATACCTATAGCAACATCAGGAGGTTGTTGAATACGACGTTTATTATGAATAGATATATAATGTGGAATAATTGTATTAGTCTTGTCTTGTATTTGTTTTCTGGTCAACGGTTGTCCATTCTCTCCTCCTTGATGAATTAAGTTAATGTAAAAAGCATAAACCAGGTCTTTTAGGTCATCATCCAAATTAGGAACCTGCGAATTATTAAAAAACTGGTAATCTTCTCGTGTAATGTCGCGTTCGGGGTATTCCATAATCTCTAAATATATCTATTTGTTATAATAGGGTTAGAATATTACTTATACACTAATGTGTTTCGTGTCACACCCGAAGAAGCAGCCGTTTCTGTCGTAATAAACGTCATTTTAAAAGAGCGTTCTTTCGATTTATTCAAAGCAGCAATGACGCGTTTATATCTATCCACATTATTGTCGGATGTGCCGCCAGCACCCAAATGAAGTGCGTCGGCTTCATTTCCGTAATCTAAAATCTTCGCCTCATTCCAGATATCGTTTATCGAGAGAAACCCAGGAATATTCACAATTGTAATCCCGACATTACGGCGATGATAATAGTTGCTCAATATAACATCATCCGAGAGACGACATATTTGATTATCGACCGCCGTATATCGCGTCATATATTCCACGAAATCATCGCCGAATGTATTCAGCTTCACACACACCGACCCGTAACCTTCGGCAATTGTCGCGGTGTCTTTATGTGTGCGTTTTCCGTGTAGTTTCATATTCACGAAATCGAACCCGGTAGATGTCCATACATTATTATCGTTGGTCGGAATGACCTGTTTATATGTCTCTATCATTCGCTTCGGATACGCGATATCATCGTCCAAGTAGATGATGCGTGTATTTTCCGGGTCGTAGTCTGCGGAATTCGCGTTGGTGAGATACATAACCGTTGGTAGAATTTTCGTAGCAGGGCCATAATCCGTGCTTATTCGATTGACGGTGAGAGATTTACGAATATACTTGGGCACATTATACGACTCGCCAGTTCGCGCGAACTCCTCCGGAATATTCAATAAAAATAAATCCGGCTTGCATGTTTGGTCTAAAATACTATGTATCATCGGCCCGCACTTATTTATTCGGGTGGGGCTCGTTGTAAATGACACGACGATTTTCATTCTAATAACAATAATAGTAACATAAATATATTTTTAGGTTCTATTCATACGCATACGCATACGCATACGCAATGGCGACAAATTCGTTTGTATCGCGAATTCCCGATAATAACATTTTTCATATTTTATATGACCTGTATATGTATTATGACGCGAGTTATTCGGACATATACATCTATTACAACGAAGAACATAATCATATAATAAATCATCCGTGTCAAAAATGGCGTAAATTCCTTCTTGAAGGCGTGTTTCAAACGAAAGTAAACTATACGAACCAATTATTCGTATACAATTCACCACTACGAAATCCATTCGTTCACAATCGCTATATCAAATACGAGAAAGACCCCGTATTCGCGCAAATGTTGAAATATATCACACCGACGACAACTGAATATGGGAAATATATAGTATTGAATCAGCGTAAAGAAAATAACCGATACTTGTATGATACGAAAACCGGGATTCCAATTCATATGCTTCTAGAGCAGAATCACGACCAGTTTTCGATACCGTTTAAGTTTTGCTGTTTCGATGATATGACACCGGAAGAACAGTATACGATTTGTTCAGAAGCCGCTATTTTTATTTCAGCACACGGAGCTGCTTGCACGAATATGATATTCACCCCATCCTCTACCCCGTTGATTGAAATCAACTTTCGGAAATATTGGTATTGCGACCCGGTTTGTGACGAACATTTTCATAATCATATTTCATTTGATACAAAGTGTAACGGACCATTACTTCACCCCGAATACCACAAGGCCGATTTTCATAATTTATCTCACTTATTAGGTAAAAAATACTATGAAATCACGCCCGATAGTTATAGTGGGAAGTTCCGTGATAGAAATCCAATATCAAAAGAAAATATATATATAAATGGCCAATATCTTGTAAAACTATTACATAAACTTACTGCTTCTTTGCCTTCCCAGAAATCTCGTCCAACATATCCAGATGCTTGAATATAGTTTTGTTCGTAATACTGGGTTTGCTCTTTATCTTCATCTTTGAAATCTCGGTGATTTGTTCGACTCTGGCCTGAAAGGCTTCGTTTTCGCTTACCGCTCCCGTGAATACTGCGTGACTATGCTTCACCATAATAAAGATGTTCTCCGCGAGTTCATCCACTTCATTCGTCTTTCCTTCTTGTTTCATATTCGAATACAATAAGTCCTGAAGCTGCTTCATTATTGCCAGCACATGCGACTTCTCTACAATGCCGATTTTCATCAGATTGACGATGAAGAGCGACATTGCCTTTCGTTTTTCATTCGCCTTATTGATGTCGCAGAACTTATCATAGTTTTTCTTTGGGTCGCAATATTCAATCGTGTCGAATAGCGACATAAATGATGCGAGATTTTGCTCGAATACGCTGCGAAACACGGCATATTCCGTATGGTCAGGCTCTTTTTCCTTGGCCATTAAATCGTGAAACAACCTCGCGTAAATCTCCGAGTAAAAGGCGTTGGAACTTGCGGTGGTAAATATCGATGATGCCACGCGGTTCATTACGGTGTGTGTATTGTGTTCGTCGGATGTGTCGTTTTGACACGCGTCAAATAAACCGGCGATTTCTTTTAGAATGTTGGCGAACATCACGCTATATGTCTTGTCCGTGAGTTTGTTCAAGGCCGCTCGTATATTATCGATACTGAGTTCAATGCCTTCTTTCTTCTTCATCTCGGTCTTTTGAAACGAGAGAATAGTGTCCCATTCGCTATTTGGTATTTGTTGATTGCGAATTCCGCCGCGTGATACGCCGCCGCCACTACTACCGAATCGACTTTGAAATGTATTTGCACTGCTGCCAGCAACATGGTATCCGGTCGCCGTCGACGCTGCCGCAATCCCGATACAAGAACCCGAACGAAAGTCACTGGGGTCGCGAACCGGGAATACAGGTGTTTTGATATAAGTTGGTGCACCCACCAAATCCGCTAAATCGCTCACTGATTTGATGACATCATCCGGCAGTTTCAATTCGAAACCCATATTCATAAAAGCAGCATAATCCGGAAGGTCGTAACGATGAGTGATTTTTGCCATTTCGTTCGTTCGTTCGTTCGTTCGTTCGTTCGTTCGTTCGTAAA
>RGCF01000109.1 GCA_009919265.1 Bacteroidota bacterium
TGATATCGAAAACGAATATCAGTCCCAGTCGCCGCCACCGCCACCGCCTTCTGCGTAGCTACCTTCGCCTTCATCATCGTGCCGATGAATAAACGCTGTATCATCATCCCCCGCGTCATCATCTTCGGGAATACCTGAAGACATATCAAGTTCGTGTGCTTCAATTTCAGCCGCGGTGCGTTCCGCCTCCAAGGCATCCATTACGTAAATCTCTCGATTCATATCGGTGACATAATCTCGGCGACCAAGTTGCCGTTCTTTTTGCGCGATCTTTTCCATCTCTTCACGCTCTTCATCATAATAATCTTGGTCATAAATGACAACACCAGTCTGCGACGTTCCGCGACTCCAAATACCCATTTTATGCGTTTTCATCATATTCTCGAGTTGTCGTTCGCCTACTGACATCGCCCCAATTCTCTCGACAACCCCGTCCTTTTCCTTATCTTTTACACGCGTTAGTTTTTCTTTAATATTCGCAAGATTAAAGTTGATTGCGGCTTTGTCTTTTTCAATCATACGCAGATATGCGACGAGGAGTTCGCTTACACGTTGTCCGAGAGCCTTTTTATCGCCGATCAGTGTATCCATCTCCGAGAGAAGTTGCCCTTTATCCGCAGCAGCCACATCAGTCGAGTAGAGGCGGGAATGCGGATCTACATCATCACGTTCCGCGTCTTCATCTTCACGATATCCAGCACTTCGGGCAATCGCACCAACAGCATCAGACACACCTTCCGTCGTCTTCTTTCGCCCTTTTGTTGATACGGTTTTACTTTTTTTCCCCACGGCAGTCGCAGTCGCCGCCACGCTTCGTCGAATAACGCGTGTTGGTTCGGCCTGATAAATCGTAACTGGTGTTTCGACCACAAGTTGAACGAATGTTCGCATAAACGAGAGAAAGTAGAAGAGATACAGGTTACGCACAATGTTACGGTCAAATACGGAATACATCGTAAATATATTCTTGCGTGTAGAATGAGGAACCTTCTCGCCGAGTTCTTTCTCAATATCGACTTCGCGAGGAACAAACGCACCAGCACTTCCGTTACTTCCGCTGGCGTTTGACCCTTGAACTGCTAAAATTGCTGCTGCGGCTGCAACCTTCGCATCTTTTTCTTCATCGAAGAATATCTCCGCCATAAATGGCGTATTTTCCAACATAATCTTCAAATCGCGCACATGATGCTCTGCGTGACGCAGCACCTCCTGAATCACATGGTCATTGTAAAACGTTTTGAGAGATGTATAATGCGATGAAATGATTCCTTTGATATCTTTCATATGTGTTTGAGAGAACCCCCAATGTTTCGGAATATTTGTATCATCGAAATCGACACCGTATTGAATAATCGATGGAATAACATCAATCAAGCGTGTCAAGGTGTTCTTCATAAACTGGATACTTTTTACAGTTGTTTCATCAGTAGCCGACATCAATACCGTGCTGCTCTTATTAATTTCAAAATCAAGTATTGTATCTACGATACGCTCAATCTCTCGGAACTTCGATTTGGTTTGTTTCGCATTTTGTTGAATAAATCCAAGCACATTTGCTCGCATTTCGCGATTCTTTGTCTGGAGATAATTTTTTAAGTCTCGCATCTCTTCGGTGTCTTCTTGAACATATTTTGATGTTGGGGATTGAAGCACTGCGAGTATAAGATGACGTAATTCTCTCGGAATAATACAACGGTCAAGTTCGCTGCGACTGACTGGATGTTGTTCTTGAGGAACGTCGGCGTGTGCGTGTGCGTGTGCGTGTGCGTGTGCGTGTGCGTGTGCGTGTGCGTGTGCGTGTGCGTGTTCGCGGTCGCGGTCGTCGTCGCGGTCGTCGTCGCGTCGTTCCAAATGAAGCACCGCATCTTGAAACCTTTGAAATTGCGTATTCTCCTGTGGGCGAGTTTTTGTTAGTGTTTTATAACTAGCGTCAACCATCTTATAACCATTCACGGCTTTTAATAGACGTTCAAGACTTTTCTCATCAAATATATTGGAGTCTTTTTTCAGTTTTGCGATTTTCGTATCGATTGTATCCGACGACAACCAATCTTGGGGTCTGGATGGGCAAATCTCTCGAAGTGCTGGATGAAGATACATCGAGAGAGCAACAGCCACTGGATTATCTCCTCCGACGCCTCCGACTCCTTCGGCCGCGGCCGACATCGTTCCAGCATATTGCTGATTCATACGACAATAATGAATAAAAGCACGATATATCGTTTGCTCGTTAAACGATGCGGGAATATTCGGATATTGAAACCGTGTTTCGCGGTTATCGATGATCATCGTCGCGCGTGTCATCACCGCCATATCTCTCAACGTTTTCGTCAAAAACCCGATAATTCGGTTATGATGATGTATATTCTGCTCGCGTTCCATAAAATAATCGATGACACGCTTGCTACGACGATCGACTGGTTCATTACAGCACGCATTTTCGAGGAAAGGTTCGCTCGCCATATTCAATAGAAGGGGACTACTGTTTTTCACGATATGATGGATCATTTGTTGAATCGAGAGACTAAAATACTGACATTTACTTTCAAGAACTGCGAGTTTATCGTGCTGACCGTGATACCCGCGTTTCATATCTGTTATTAGTTGATTTGTAAAGTCGGACGCAACATTTTGGGGCGTAGGCATACTATCGAGAGATTTCATTGGCGGCATAAAGTTATCCCACCGTAATATCGAGAGATTCTCGGGAATGACTTCTCCGCCCCCGCCGCCACGAGACGACGAAAGATAATCGCGCTTCAATTGAAGTCGTTCTTTAATTGCCGGTTTGGTGAGTATTGTTGTATCCATTAATGTCTTCATTTTGGCCAGAATGTCGCCTTCTTTTTTGAATGACTTCAGTGTATTCCACGGTTCGATACTGGTCTTAATCTTATACGCGATACACGCAATATACATTAGTCCGCTTATATCCCCGTCGCCATCAATCGGATACCCTGAAAAGGAACGAATACAACCAGCGTGTGTTTTGCGTGTTTTTGGAGAGGGTATCACACACTGAACGGATATTCCAAGATAACACAATGTAAGAAGCAATAATGTCTGAAAGAATATTTCCTTATACGGCGGAAGATGCTTCCCTTTCTCTCGAAACATTCGTTCAGACTTCTCGCGGTATTTTTCTTCAGTTGGAACCGATGTTTCAAGAAGAGCAAGTGTTTGCTGGATAATAAATTCGCGTTCGGTGTGTAAATCAATACCCATATATCCAGTCATCGTTGTTACAATATTATTGATGATACGCGCATTTGGACTGTCATATTTTTCTAAAATACTTACACCGCGTAGTCCGCCCACGCCACCAGCGTCTCCACCCTTGGCTGCCGCACCAGCCACTGGTTTGGCTACATTAAGAATACCTTCACCAAGGTCGGCTTCTATCATATCTCTCGTGACCAACCGAAATCCGGCTTCATCAAACCCTTCATCCGTCACATGCTCGATTTTCTTGATGAGTGCGCCACTATATTTATCAACCCACGCTTCTCCATCATCACTTATGGTGCCTCGTTCTTTACATATGGTGTCAATCACCACGGACAACGAATTCGCGCCATTCGAACCTTGAAGAAACGCTATCGCAATTGATTCATAAAAGGACGGAAGCAATTTTGCGTTTGATTTAATACAGTATAACCAGTTGGGGTCTTCGTCCATAATTTCATTTGCCTTGCGTGTAAAACTTGTAATAAACTGATGAATGTCGTGTTGTCGTTTTACGAAATCCGTTTGGGCGATAATCTTATCCTTGAGTGGTTCCATCGGGGAAATGATTGCGTCGATTTCGCCTTGTGCGTCGGCATCGGCATCGGCGTTGGCATTCATTCCAGTGATTCCTGACCCATAATGAAACCCTAATTTGTATTTACGGTCGTTGTATTTATAAAATTCTTTGTGTTGTATTTCACTAATACGTGCGATATTTTTCAAGTCATATTCGAATTTTTTATTCACAAACTCTATAAAATTCTCTCGCGTTACCTGATACTTCGCATCAAATTCGGCCTTCATCTTATCTAAGAATGATTTTTTAATGGCGTCTGACCCTTCTTTTGCGTCGACATGCGTCATTGCTGTCTTTGGTGCGTCTTCGATTTCACTCATTTGCGACATTAAATCTCGGGTTGCGTCCATCGCCAATGGAATACAACTGCGATTCACATTACAAAAATAATTGATGTCGCTACTTGGAACCATATCGGGAATACTCATATCACGAACCCATTTTCCATTTTCACGTTTATAATATAAAAATCGGGTTTGGGTTGTTCCAAGGTCATCATCTTCACTTGGAAATCCTTGGCGTGAGGTGCTTGACATCGCGTGTTCAACATACTCTTCTTCTTCAACCACCGCATAATCGCCATCACTGACTGGACGTAATCCCGGTCCAATCATAATTGCCTCCGCCTCTTTCTTTGCGGTTTCGTAGGTCATCTTTTTCTTTTTGATGAGTTCATCCACTAAAAACATAGAGAAATCGACGTGACTCATCGTCTCTTGCTGTTCGCGGTATGATTCTATGAAGTCGTAATCTGTAGTATCGTATTTCTTGTCGAAATAAACTGGTTGGTCGCTATCGTTGTCTTCTTCGAGTGCCTCTTGATTTGGATAATTTTTCGCAAGAACCATATTCAAGCGTCTGGCGGGCGCAGCGGGCGCAGCAGAAGCAGGTGCTGCTGGCGCACCTCCACGCATCGCACCAGCATCACGCAATTTCTGACTTTGTTCTCCAAGAACAAGATTAAAATCAAACGGCGTAATAAGGTCGGTTGTAGTAATCGCAACAGCATCCATATATAACTTGGCATAATCCAACGCGAGCATACGCGAGAGAAGTTCGGATGACGACAGTAAATTTTCATTATATTCGGTTTGTTCTCCCAATCCAGCCGCATAGGCGCGACCCCGCAGTTGCTGACGCTGACGTTCATCGAAACCGCCAGATGAACCAACGGATGCGGTTGTGGCCGATCGCACCTGCGAATCAAGCAAACCATATGCTTTGAATACATCCGCGTCCATCATTCTTCCTGTCGCTATCAGTTTGTATATCATCGACACACCCATATAACGAACATTATAATGATAAGAACGCAAACGCCCGAATTTACGAAAATTAGTAGCGTAATTCCGCTTGTATTCAAGAACGCGTTCATATAAAAAGGTGACGATTTCGTCATATTGTTTGACATTTAAGTCTTCTTGATATATAAGAAATGGTTCAATAAATGCGAGAACATCCTGAAGCGTAAGACGCCCGTGTATATATTGCCGCATCATTTCAAAAATATTGCGAGTTTTTGGTATAATCACTTCAAGAAACTTTCGATATTTATCGCGTTCGTTCATTGCTGTCGAAGTGTCTCTTCCGCTAGTTTTACTCAACGCTTCAGGCTCAATAACAAACTGTTTTATTTCGTGGAGAAGAGAATGTGCGTTCAAATCGAGCGGTGTATCCAGAGAATGAATATCGTGTGTTGTAACTGACATCAACTGACGCAAGATATCCCAGTAATGAACGTGTTTTGTATTCAGATCTGATTTATCGAGAATGTTAATACTCGGGAGAGATATACGGGAATAATTCATAACTGGTTCTGGAAATGTCATAAACCCAACGATGTTTATTCTGTCATTCGGAGTAAGATTTGTAAAATTGGTAGTTCGTTTTAGGATCGCGGTGCCGACGGCGGTTGAAGCAGACGCAGTCGCAGTCGCACTATGAACCCTTGATAATCCAAGATTATATTTCTGAATGACAAACCGACGGCGTTTTATTTCTTCTCCATTCACGACAGACGAGTAAAAGTCATCCAAGTTGTCGATTACCGCAGTTATGTTCTCATTCACTTGACGCGAACTAATAATATCGTGTGTATAACGCGGTTCGTATGAAGGCGTAAAATGACGTCCAGAAAGATTTGTCATATATTGAGCATATGTAAGCGATCCATCATACCATTGACGCTGAAGTTGGTTCTCAGTCTCTCGCTCTTCTTGAATAAGACGAGGTATAATATCCATTTCAGATGCGGTCTGCTCATCAATCGGTATATCGTATATTACCTTTTTGGTTCGAACGACGGGTATAATCCATCGAAGAGCGTGGTCCATACGCATTAACGTTTCAACGAGAGGACGATAAAGAGCACTCTTATGTGGCGGAATCTCTGGATTTCCATTTGCGTCGAAGTGAGAGAATTTATGCCGTAATTCGCGAAATCGAATAACCATTCGTTGAATATGCGTCATCACTGACCGCGTTTTTTCGAGAGAAGGAACATTGGTAACAAGAGCGTCTAATAAGTCGTCACACTGTTTATCTAAATTAAAACGACGATTCTCCTCAGGAATATCAACCGTTTGAACAAATACATCTAATTCTTCGCCTACTTGGATTTGGTCTGCGTCGACGAGAATCGACTTCAATTTCTCTCGGAGTATTGATATGGGAACGACGTCGCTGTTGCCTGTAGCAGTGGCGGACGACGTCGATGACGACGACGACGACGAACCTAATACTGTATGCTCTGATTCTCCCACTGGTTGCTCTTTGATATCATTATCGGGTTGGTCTTCGCGTCGTTCTTCACCACGAGCCAATTGTCGTTCTCTTCTACGTTGTTCTCTCGGCGTGAGAGGTTCTCCAGAAAGGGCGTCCATACCCATCGTTAAAAATCCGGCTTCAGATTCACCGGATTGTATTCTTCCTTCTTCGCCAGTCGCGGACGTTGGTTTAGCCGAAAATGCTGCGGGGGGAGAACGAATATTGATTTCCTCTATCGGTATATTTTCAGGGATACCCATATATTCAAAATTAATGTATATCATTTCGTCTTCCGGATATGTACGAATTTCAATCATGTCCTCTTCAAGATTCGTGATCATACCTGTAATAATTGCTGGAACATCACCACCGAACCGAATATCTACCCAAGTAGATACGACTAAATGATTTTGACGAGCATATCCTTTTTCGTCTGCTCTACTTAAAAGTTTAATCGTAGTGATACTCTCATCCGTGAGTTGTCCAGTTGCGTCAAGTTTCAAAACCGTCCTTTCGAGAGAATCTGCGTCGATGAGTTTTATTTTACGAGACGATACATAATCAACCAAAAAGGTGTGTTCATGAATTTCTTGATGTGTTGGCGCGATGATTTGGATAATATCCCCGAGTTCAATGGTTAATGAAAGAGCCTCTGTTTCGCCTATCGCGACTTCTTCTTCTTCTTTTTCTTCTTCTTCTAGTAACTCTGGCTCAAAATCCATATTATGATATATATAGTTACTAATATATCTATATATAAATTTGTATTTTATATGGTTGTAAATATTCAAAATACTATATTCCAAGTATAATAATTGATATAAAGATTACGTATGTGATAATATAGTTACTGACCATTCTTATGTTTTCTATATCTACTGCTGAATTCCCTGATTTGAAAGACTTTCTCGAAAAAGTAAAGTCGAATTATTTTGTGAATAATGATTACCGTAGTTGGTGTTCTGACAGAGGCTTTCTACTTCATTGTTCTAAAATTGATAATGAGTCGTCGTCGTCGTCATCGTCGTCGTCGTCGAATGTGTTTTATACACTAAAATATGACCGCACTAAATTGACTACAGAACAATATTCTACTGTGGGGCGTTTTCGTTCGGTTGTTTTCGATTCGACTGGAACCGTTTGTTGTGTCGCACCACCTAAAATGCTTACATTGACGGATGAATGTAAGAGTCAGCACGTAAATTCGGTCAGCAGTAACTTAACTGCGGAAGAGTTGGTGGAAGGTATTATGGTAAATTTATTTTGGAAGTTAGATATGAAAGAAGTTTTACGCCGTCGTATTTGTGATATTTTAAGTTTGCTTCCTAGCGGTCTTGACACTATCCCAAAAAAATATTGTTATTCTTGTGTTGTCCAGCATCCAAAAAATCAAATCGTGAATCACATTACTGTGCCGAAGTTATATCTTATTGCGGTGTATGAATTGTCGCATACAGTGGATACAGAAGGCGTGAATGTCGTCCGTATTGATCGTGAGATATTCTCGAAGAATTTTGGCGGTCCCGTATCACATATGCCGACCACACTTACTTGCGTATCGTCCGAGACAGAAACAACTGAAGCGACGGCAACAGAACAACACACTGTAGATGATTACTGTAAGATGTACGCTTCGCCAGATACTCGTTGTGTTTCTTTGCCCGGTATTGTATTTGTCGATAAAGACACGGGTTTTTGTTATAAAAAGCGGAATCCCAAATACGAGAGCGTGAAAAAACGCAAGGGAATGGAGCAAAAATTGGCGGCTCAGTATCTTCAGTTGCGTAAAGATCGCGCGATTGATGAATATTTAAAGTATCATCCACAACATTCTCGCGCATTTCAACATATCCGCGAACGTCTTCACGACTATACACAAAAATTATATGAATCATATATTGAACATTATGTCAAGAAGAACGCAAAACCACTGAAAGAATACGAACGAGAACTAAAGATTCATATGTATAAACTTCACTATGATATCTATCTGGCCAAAATGAAAGAAAATGGCGTTTTTGTTACAAAACAAACAATAATCGAGTATGTGAATCAACTGGCGGTGGCACAGCAACTTGCGTGCGTCTTCGCGACACCGTTGTCTCTTTATGATAATGATAAGGTAACCGATTCGCAAAAACATCATCCAAGAAAACAAATTATGAGATCACAACAAACAACCGACAACAGCACGGAAGCCAAATGTGGATTTAGAAATACTCGTGTATCAAGAGGAGGGCGAACAGTGCCTTCACTTACTATTCAAATCCCGCAGAAGTCTATGTCGGAAGAGTCTGTTGTCAATGATGAACTCCGCATTAAAGTTTCGAAAACAACTGGAAGCGTGAAAGTTCAAAATCAGTTCGCAAGTTTGGATGTGAATGAGTAATACATAAAATTGAGAGTAATACATAAAATTGAAATAATTTGATAATATCATACAATTGTATTATTATCAA
>RGCF01000110.1 GCA_009919265.1 Bacteroidota bacterium
AATTTATAAAAAATCAAACAGGTGATTCTAAATTAGAATTAGTCGTTGTTAACCCAGGACCTATATATGGACCAACATTAACAGGGAATCTATCTAATGAATCAATGGATTTTTTCAAAAAGTTAATTAATGGAAAAATACCTATGTTGCCTCGTGCTTATACAGTAATGTCGGATGTGAGAGATGTAGCGACTATTCATGTGGCAGCTTTAGAAAATGAAAAAGCGAATGGCAAGCGATTCATTGTTACAACAGAGAAGCCTCATGCTATGGAAGAAATCGCTCAGATTTTAAAATCAAATGGATATGAAAAAGTAAGCACGAAATTAGCACCAACTTTTTTATTGAAGTTTATTGCGAAATTCAATAATGAAGCTAAAGGTATGTTGCCGTTTATAGGAAATACAGTTAAAGCTGATGTCGGTAATACGATGAATACATTTAATTGGAAACCTATGGACTTCAAGAGAACAGTTCTTGAAACAGCTAAATCTGTGGAGGCATCACTTAAGAAATAAATCCAAGTACGTAGAAAAAGTTTTCTATAGGACTTTGAAACGTTGACACTATAATAATGCCAGCCGATAACAACGGTTTGGCGTAATGGCGGGCGAAGTGCTCCGCAGACACATTTGTGGTGAAAATTGCCACCTTCGTCAACTGTAGTTAATGTAATACGGGATACTATGAGTTCATTACCAATAGATCGATATCAACTCAGATTAGAACACTATAATAACAGACTTCGTATTATTATTGCGAATGATTCAGAGGAAATAGTTTGTAGAAAAGAAACAAGAAACAATCTGTTGAATTTCTTAGAAAGTAATGAACATATGTTATTTAAAGGACGATTACAGTTAATGAATGATGATACATTTGTTTCTATCATTGTGAAAGGTGAACTTATTGGCAGAGTGGAGAAAACTGATTTTATACATCTCATTCACAGTTTGAACAAATAGAAGTACAGATCAGATTTTCCCTATAGTTCATTCACCTATCGATGAAGAAACTAACCTCTTCGAGACATCTCCCATCCACAAAAACCCTATCTTATATCCAAATAGATAATCACATGTAAAGTCTCCCATGTCAAACAATTCCGTTCGCTTACACCGCATATTCTCAGCAAGCCCTGAAAAAGTATATAAAGCATTCACTGATTCTACTGCAATGGCTGCATGGCTTCCGCCTCATGGTTTTTTGTGCACCGTACATAGCATGGATATTCGCATTGGTGGTAGTTATCACATGTCATTCACAAATTTTGGCACCGGACATAGCCATTCTTTTGGCGGAGAATATCTGGAAATTATTCCAAATGAATTGTTGAAGTATACAGACACATTTGATAATCCGGATATGCCAGGCACAATGATTACGACCATTACATTGCGCAAAGTACTTTGCGGCACAGAACTCATTGCCTCACAAGAAGGCATACCCGCTGCTATTCCAATCGAAATGTGTTATTTGGGTTGGCAAGAATCGCTCGATAAACTCAAACAATTAGTAGAACCAATTATTCCTGATGCATAACTATCTGTCATGAACACCACACCCGAACATAATGCCCGTATGGCGAAGATGTCATTCACTGCGGTATATTCTTTATATCTCGCAAAGATTGAAAAGAAGGGTCGCACCAAAGTAGAATTGCATCAAGTCATTCGCTGGCTCACCGGATTTGATGAACAAACATTGCAGCGCCATATCAATAAGCACATCACATTTGCTGATTTCTTTGCGCAAGCGACAATTCATCCAAATGCGGAAATGATTAAAGGAGTGATTTGTGGGTATCGTATTGAAGAGATAAAGAATCCACTCACACAACAAGTACGCTATCTTGATAAACTCGTCGATGAGTTGGCAAAAGGGAAGGAGATGAAGAAGATTCTGAGGGTATAGAAATTCAGGGAAAATCGGTAGGGATTACTGTGGGGATTTAATAAAAAATGAATGGTAGATTTGAGATGGAAATATTCGACCCCGTTGGGGTCGGTGGGGGGTAAATCTTATCGTGAAGGTGAATAGGATATGACCCTTTCAGGGTCATCGGGGTCGACCTCGAAGAGGTCGTATATCATAGGAAGTTGATCCAAAGAAGTCATCGTTGTGGAACTCAAAGGGGACTATATCATTCTATTTGCTGAATCGTGGGAATATATCTAGTTTGGGGTAGAGATTGGGTCCACATATCATACATTGCATACTCACATAATCGCATATACTATGTCTACATTTGAAAAACTTAACTCTTGGGTCAAGCATTCCATTACAGTCCGACTCATCACGATTGGCATTCTTATTCTTTTTCTTATGTCCCCTATTACCATGGTGGAAGAAATCATCTCGGAAAGAGAAAGCACAAAAATGGCAGCAGTTGATGAGGTAAGTTCGAAATGGGGTCGAGCGCAAACCATCAAAGGACTTGTCCTAACCATCCCATATAAAACATATTCCAAAGAATATGAAGATGACACAAAAGAAAAATTCTCTCTGGTAGAAACAATTGGCTATGCTCATTTTCTTCCGGATGATCTTACCATTAAAGGCGACATAAAACCGGAATTACGATATCGCGGTATTTATGAAGTCATTGTGTATAATTCAAAAGTCACATTGAATGGCAGTTTCTCATTGCCCAATTTTGATTCATGGAAAATTGATACAGCACATATCATGTGGGAGGATGCATTTGTTTCATTGGGTCTTTCAGATTTACGCAGCATACAAGAAGATATTTCCGTTGATTGGAATGGAAAGAACTATTATTTCAATCCGGGAGTAGAATCCGACGATGTCATTCAAAATGGTATCAGCGCAAAACTTCCAATTCGTGATAGAGAATCATTCAATGCAAAATCAACCTTTTCACTGCAACTCAATTTCAATGGCAGTTCAAGTTTAGATTTTATACCCCTTGGCAAAACAACAAAAGTTAGTATAGCCTCTACATGGGAGAATCCAAGCTTCGATGGAGCATTCCTACCTGATTCTAGAGAAGTCAATGAAAAAGGGTTTACGGCAAATTGGAATGTTTTACATCTTAATCGTTCTTTCCCGCAAAAATTCCTTGGACCCGCACAAGGTATGGAAGAATCATCATTTGGCGTCACATTATTTATGCCTGTTGATGAATATCAGAAAAGCACTCGCTCTGTAAAATATGCGATTATGTTTATCACCTTGACATTTCTCGTATTCTTCTTTATTCAGATTTTGAATGCAGTGAATATTCATCCAATCCAATATCTCATCGTTGGATTGGCATTGTGTATATTCTATACATTGCTTATCGCATTGTCGGAGCATATACCATTCTCGATGAGTTATCTCATTGCGAGTGTATCGATCATAAGTTTAGTGACATTCTATGCAAAGAGCATGTTTCATTCAACATCATTGACTCGCATGATATTGTTGATCCTGACTACATTGTATTTGTATATCTATACAATCATACAGTTGGAAGATTATGCGCTCTTAATGGGCAGCATTGGTTTATTTGTTGTGTTGAGTTCCATCGTATATTTATCCAGAAAGATTGACTGGTATGCGATTAATACAAAGAGTGATCAGTCATAGTTCTATATCCATCAATGAAAAAGAAATTATTACTAGCATTACCAATACTATTCCTCTTTGTGGGTTTGAGTATATATAATAGAATTCCCGAAGAGCGATTGCCTGCCAATATTCGCATCGATAAGCTCATTGTGCATAAGGCTCAAAGACAATTACTTGCTTATTCGAATGATACACTGATAAAATCCTATGAGATTTCACTCGGCGGAGAACCCATTGGAGATAAAGAATGTGAAGGTGATAATAAAACACCGGAAGGTATCTACACGATCAATGATAAAAATCCGAATAGTGGATATCACAAAAACTTAGGTATCTCATATCCAAATGCAAGCGATATTGAACATGCAAAACAGATAGGGAAACCGGTTGGTGGTGATATCAAAATTCATGGAATACGAAATTTCATGTGGTTTATCGGTAAATGTCATCGCCTCTATGACTGGACATTGGGCTGTATCGCAGTCACAGATGAAGAAATTGATGAATTATATGATGCAGTCAGCATTGGAACCACTGTGAAGAAAGCATAAATAATAAACGATAATCTACCATGACAATCCAACAACTCATTCAAGAACTTGATGTAATTACAAAAGAAGTGCAAGATACATTTGGCAATTTGTCACATGAAGCTTTGAATAGGAAAAGCAATCCGGATACATGGAGCATTGCACAAAATCTTGATCATCTCATAGTCATCAACGAAACGTACATTCCAATCTTCGATGCATTGAAGAATGGAACATATAGAACGCCATTTTTAGGGAAATTCAGATTCATCACTTCATTCTTCGGGAATCTGATTTATAAGATGAGCACACCAGAGCATATAAAGCCCATCAAGACAATGTCCATCTGGGAACCATCAACAAGTGATATTCACAATGTGATACAATCATTTGTGCAGCATCAAGCGATAATGAAACACAATATCTCCGGTCTTGAAGATTGCATCAAACGCGGGTCTGTGATTGCATCTCCTGCTAATCCCATGATTGTCTATACTCTTGAACAAGCATTGAATATCATCGTGGTGCATGAGAAAAGACATATTCTTCAAGCGAAGAAAGTATTACACCCCTCTGACAAGAGGGGAATTGTAGAGATCACCCCGTCATGCATCGCATGCCACCCCTCTGACAAGAGGGGAATTGTAGAGATCACCCCGTCATGCTTCGCATGCCACCCCTCTATCAAGAGGGGAAGGAAGCAGTATCGTATGTTGGAATTCATTATACTGCAACCATATAACTATTGAAAGAGAATTCATGAAACAATATCCTTTTGTCTATGTAAAAATACCAGTGAGAATTGGATATGACTTCTTCTGAATCATTCTTGTGGGCTCAAGCGGGGTCGTATTACCTTTCAAGTTTTTAGTAGTTTAGTACAATTAAACCATTTAAGTATTTGTTCGTCCAACTGAAATGAAAAAAACATCTCTACTCATCATTTTAAACTTTATTATCCTGAAAACTACATTTGCTCAAACGAACATTTATGACAGCATCTATGTTGATGGACGGTGGAGAACCTTTTTAACGCATCTTCCAACTGGATATAATAATTCAAATCAATATCCATTAGTTTTAGCATTTCATGGAGGAAGTCCTTTGGGTTATCAATCCATTCAGTATCAATCGGGCCTATCTGAAAAGGCAGACACTTCAAGCTTTATCGTGGTTTACCCAGAAGGCACTAAGGTTGCAGGTAATAGGACTTGGAATGCAGGCGGCTGTTGTGCTCCGGCAACTGCACTAAACATTGACGATATTGGATTTGTAAATTCATTATTGAATACCTTATTTTCAACAAAACCCATTGACACGACTCGTGTTTATGCAACTGGATTCTCTAATGGTGCATTATTGTGTTATAGACTTGCCAATCAACTAACAAATAGATTTGCTGCTATTGCTCCTGTTGCGGGAGATTTAATGTATTACCCTTGGAATCCGTCAAGGTCAATTCCTATAATTAGTTTCCATTCATATCAAGACCAGAATGTAAAATATTTTGGCGGTGTAACAGTTGGTTCAACAGGAACGTATTTTCCACCGCAAGACAGTATATTTAAAATAATAAGTGCAAATTATTCCTGCGATATAGTTAAAGACACTTTATTTCACAACACAAACCAATACGACCATTTTAAGTATTCAAACTGCTCTTGTAACGCAATAATAGAGCAATATGTAAGCTATGACGGGGAACATTCATGGCCTGGAGGTCTTTCATCGGGAAATGTTAAAGTTAGTGATCAATTTAGTGCAACATATCTAATGTGGCAATTTTTTCAGAACTACACTACAAGTTGCATAACAACAGGGATAAATGAGAATACTGAAAAAAATATTATGCTTTTCCCAAACCCATTTACAAATACAATTAATGTGAAAAACATGACAGGAAAAGAACAGTTTACTCTCTATAATTATTTTGGCCAAATAGTGTGGTCGGGTAAAAGCATTGAGAAACAAGATTTTTCAGAATTGACATATGGGTTATATTTTCTCAAAGTTGACAACAGAACAATAAAACTTGTGAAACAATGACCAGAAAGGAAGCACATAACAGCATATAGCTAAAAGTCAGGTTTAGTCGCTGCAAAAAGTTCGGTGGTAACCCAACATTTCTCCGAATGAAAATCAGTGCTAAAACTACCCCTTCTTTTAACTGCATAACCTTATCGGACTGTAAAATTTGACTTCTTCGAAATCATTCTTGTGGGCTCAAGCGGGGTCGGATTACCTTCCATAATTGTAGTAGTTTTGTATCAGAAATCAATTCACTTCTATAATAATCTCCATGCGACTCAATAAATTCATCAGTGAAAGCGGAATATGCTCTCGGCGAGAAGCTGATGCATTTATAGAAAGAGGTCTTGTCACCATCAATAAGCGCAGAGCGGGAATTGGGGATCAAGTGCAAGTGGGTGATAGAGTGGTTGTCAATGGTATGGCACTCGAGCCAAGAAAAGGGGAAGACATTATTTTCATTGCATTAAATAAACCTGTAGGAATTGTATCAACCACAGAAGATGTGAAAGATAATATCATTCGCTTTGTAAATCATAGCGCGCGCATTTTCCCAATTGGCAGATTAGATAAAGATTCACAAGGATTGATCTTTCTCACGAATAATGGAGATTTGGTCAATAAGATTTTGCGCGCAGGAAATAATCATGAAAAAGAATATGTGGTGACAGTCAATAAACCACTGACACAATCCATCATCACTTCGATGTCGAATGGCGTACCAATGCTCGGAGTCATGACAAAAAAATGCAAGATTGAATTGATCACACCAACCACCTTTCGGATCACTCTTATTCAAGGACTCAATAGACAAATACGCAGAATGTGTGAACACTTTGGCTATGAAGTCATAAAGCTTGAACGAATACGCATCATGAATATCAACTTGAAAGGTCTTCCGGTTGGTGATTGGAGAGATCTCACTGAAAGCGAAATGAAGACAATCTATGCGATGATTGCAAAGTCTTCCGGAGAAGACAAAACAAAGAAATCTTCACATAAACACAATCAAGTACGAAAAACCTCGTCAACAAGCGGCACGAAAAAAAGTACGGGCAAAGGCAAGGGAACATCATTTGGGAAGAAAACGGTGCGTCGGGGAAGGTGAAGACCGCTCTCTTCGGCTTCGCTCGGAGAGCATTTATTAAACTCATCAGAGTTAGAATGGCATGCAGCACCCTCAGAGAGCATTTATTAAACTTTCACAGCTCCATAGGAGCGACATAATCAAAGCGCGGCATAATCAAAGGGAGGTAATATGACATTATATTCCATCATCAAGTATATATTCAAGGATCGAACATTGTTTATCACCGGAGGATTCGGTGAAACATTCAAAGAACGGATCATCATTCATCGATCAATCGATAATGATTATATCGGGGATGAATATAAAATACTCGAATATATAACTGCCATCAAAAAAGGATATGCATATTCAATGATACAACAATCATTGAAACATATAGAGAATTGTACATTGGATATTCTAGAAGTTGATTTTTATATCAAAGCCGAAGATGGCGAAGAAAGGGTTGAGCGAGCGCTGATTCACTTTGATATTACAAAGTGTTTTGGGAAAGAATGATTTTTACAAAGACCTGCTTCGCAAATTCATGTTATTCTCCTCATGTGTAAGGGGGTGCCCATTCCCCGGAAATTGCTCGGAAATTAGGGCGGGGTGAGAAATACTTTCACCTGTCACTCACCCCGTCATGCTTCGCAAGTATTACACTGAGTCTATCGAAGTGTATTACACTGAGTTTATCGAAGTGCCACCCCTCAGACATGAGGGAAATGAAAGCCAATCACCACCATTCTGAAATCCCATGGTTTGTTGTGTGAAAAGAAGGTATTTTTGCTGTATGAAATCAATGATTCTCTTTCTTATCGGCATCTTCATCTCATTAGATGTATATGGGCAAATACTCCCTACATTCGGTGATGAACGTATTGGTATATCCCTTGGATCTGCATTAAAAATAGGTGCTGGTGCTCGTGCTGCCGGTATGGGGGAGAGTATTGTATCAGTGATTGATGATGCCAATGCGATGTATTGGAATCCCGCGGGGATGACGCAAGCAAAAGGGAATCATGTTGTGTTTACGCAGACCCAATGGTTTGCCGGCTTGGAACATAGATTTGCTTCAGGACTCTATAAACTCGATGATGAATCTTCAATCGGTGTTTCGATGTCGAATCTTAATGCAGGTTCAATTAAAGTCACAACAGAATTTCGACCATTCGGTACAGGTGAAACCATCAACTTTGGAACATCCGCCTTTTCACTGGGTTATGCCAGACAATTCACAGAACAATTCTCTGCCGGAATCACACTGCGATATTTGCATGAACAAGTAGGCACCCTTCGACTCAATGGTGTGCTCTTCGATGCAGGTACATTCTATAGAACAGGTTTGGGTACATCCCGCTTTGCAGTTGCCATTAGCAATTTTGGTGGAAAGCTTACACCATCAGGTACACTAACAAATCAAGGGACATTGCCCAATTTCAATGGCTCAGTAGTGAGCGCATTTCAATCATTCGATCCTCCAATTAACTTTCGCATCGGTTTCGCAATGGAACCAATTATAGATAGTATGCAATCATGGACAGTATCATTGCAATTAAATCATCCAAATGATAATGCTGAACATTATTCGCTCGGAACTGAATATGCTCTAACATTCTCAGAAGCATTTCCGGCAAAAGCAATCATTCGCGGAGGATATGTTATCGGACTTAATCAATATTCTGGTGGGGCGGGAATCCATATTCCAATCAGCGGAATGGAATATGTATTACAAGCAGATTATTCCTTCACCAATATTCAAGATCTCGGGGGTATTCACAGATTTACGCTTGGAATGGCATTTTAAAACGATAACATTAATAA
>RGCF01000012.1 GCA_009919265.1 Bacteroidota bacterium
AGATCAACCGACATTGTTTCCCCAAAAAATCGAATGCCATAGGAAATGATGCCTCGATATACATCTGCAGGAAAAAACCAATTGTCCGTTACAAGTGAAATCCTTCTTGTTACTCTTGTCATTCCACTTATGGTAATAACCGGATCAGAACGTAATTTTCCATCAAACAAACCTAATCCAAGACCAAGTGTAGCATTATGTTCCGGATTCCCATATGTCACCAATCCATAACTCACTCCAAATTCTCTGAAATCTCCAATAGTTCCTATTTTTTTAAATATTCCTAGGTTTCCAACCAATACTCCAACACCAACTGTAATATTCTCTGCTACTTGCTTTGAATATTTTGGATTCACATAGTACATCTGATACGTCCAAGAATCTCCTAATCCCGCAGCAAAAAATGAGATGGGAAATTCAAAACCAAGACCAATGGAAACATTATCCGACAAGCCAAAATTGAACGAATGAAGAAAAAGATATGTATTCTGATAATATCTTTCACCTTTTTTAAGATTGAATGCAGATGGTGAAAAATAATATCTTGAGTGATCGGGATTAGGATTCCAATATTTTCCATCATGAATCTGATATTTTGGAATTGATCTAATATCTTGAATATTCGACAATAGCACGGTGATTTTAGTCCCGGCATCTGTGAGTATGATTAATTCCCTCTGATCTCGCTCAACAATCGATCCCACATAAGTCTCTCCAGTTTCGCCTTTCATCTTAATTAATGACAATTCATTTGGACCAGGAATGGAAAAGGGTAATTTTTCTTCTTGGGCGTTCACACAATCATAAATTGCAATAATGCAAAAACAGGCCAGCAATAGATTACGGAACATAGTGAACATATTTGGAATAACTTTGAAAGTAAACAATTTGATATATTTAAATTGGTCAATATCATATAATAATTCAAATAATTAATAGTACATTAGTAAATCATTACATGATTAATGCATATATGATATGCGTTGATAATATTGGAGTAATCATGGGAAAACATCGGAGGGTGTTTGCACTCATGCTAGGCATTCTCGTTTTGGCAAATAATTTAAAGAAACAATCCCAACCAAAACTTACCCATAATCAATATCTCATCATCTTCGATATATCCCATATATAATCAATAAGAACTGATGTCATTGGTAGAGTTGGCTGTGATATTGCAATGTATCAAGGAGTCAATAGTATTTAAAACTTCACAACAAAATCCACATATGGAATGCCAATCGGAAATATCTCGGAAAAATCATTATTGTTAATGAGTGCTAGATCAACCGACATTGTTTCCCCAAAAAATCGAATGCCATAGGAAATGATGCCTCGATATACATCTGCAGGAAAAAACCAATTTTCAGTAACAAGCGAAATCCTTCTTGATAATCTTGTCATTCCACTTATAGTAATAACCGGGTCAGAACGTAATTGCCCATCAAACAAACCAAACCCCAAACCAAGTGTAGCATTATGTTCAGAATTCCCATATGTAACCAAGCCATAGCTCACTCCGAATCCACCAATATTGTCGGTTATCTTTCCAACTAATACTCCCACACCAACTCTCATATTCTCAGAAACTTGTGTTGAATATTTTGGAGTCACAAAGAATATTGGGTCAAACGATCCATTTCCCAAGGACCCAAATGTTGAGAGAAATTCAAAACCAAGACCCATGGAAAAATTATCAGTGATACCGTAGTTGAATGAATTAATGAAGAGATATGTATTCTGATAATATCCCTCACCCTTTTTGAGATTGAATGCAGATGGTGCAAATAAATACCTTGAATCATTGGGATTAGGATACCAATATTCTCCATCCTGAATCAAACTTTTGGGTATTGCTCTGATGTCTAGAATATTCGATAATAGAATTGTAATCTTTGTCCCTTCATCAGTCATAATTGTAAGCTCTCGCTCATTTTTTTCAATGACTGAACCTACATATCTCAAACCAGACTCCCCTTTCATCACAATCAATGACAATTCATTCGGTCCAGGAATAGAGGATTGGGCAATCTCAACTTGGGCAATGACGCTTACATAAGGAGGAAGAATGATAAGGAACAAGAGCACAAGGATTCGGAACATAATCTACTCATAGGAAGAAACTTAGAATATCGTAATTTCGGCAAATTCTGTGAAATTATGTCTGTTAATTCATTTGGCAGTATATTTGCCTATGAAATGTTGATATTTTATTGTTTTTCTGGGGCTACCATGGGTAAACATCTAAGGGTGTTTGTACTAGTGCTAAGTATGTTGGTTTATGCAAGTTGTTCGAAGGAACAATCTCAACCGGAACAAGAGCAAAAACAGGTAAATGGACAGTCGAAAATCATCGACTCCGCATCTCTGAAAAAAGACACAATACCTGTCGCAAAAGCAGATACTGGAAAAAAAGACAGTGTTCAATTGTTATCGGACTCAACTATCTTAGGGATACGCAAGGATTTTCCAATGCCATCCGGAAGAGTAGTGAATGTATTGATCACCGGTATTGATTCACGCCTCGGACAAAAATCAGCAAGAGCTGATGCAAATCATGTGGTTCGTTTCTTCTTGGATTCAGGTTGCATTGAAATTATTTCTATCCCTCGCGGAACATTTGCCTTAATCCGTAAAGGAGATACTGAGGGTGGAAATATCATTGCAAATGTTCGATCTATTTTTGGACAGCAACGTTATATCAAAGAGATTACAAAAATTGCCAAAGTAAAATCCATTGATTATTATATCGAGTTTGGATTTTCTCAAGCGATGGGAATCATTGAATTATTGGGCTATTCCGATAATGCAGCATCTACGCTTAGGGTTCTTCGATCTCGTAAAGCGTTTACGACAGGTGATCATCAACGGTCTTATAATCAAGGACAATTTATTCGACAGGCGATTCTTAAGGTTTTTGATAGAACTGATGATATGATTGGTCAAGTTGGAATCAGAGCTGCACTTGCTCTTGCAAGTACCAATCTTTCCTTTGACGCAACTAGCTATCTCTTGGGAGAATTGCGCAAACATGGCTTCACATCTTCAACGCATGATAGAGTTTGGGTTCGCATGAAACCAAATTATATGTCTCAAATGAAACATTTTAACTTTGACTCTTCAAATGTTCAGACATTAGAATCAGGAATTGAGAAAAGGGTCAAAGGTCAACTTGAAGGTGACAGAAAAACTCCCGAAGGGTATGCAAAGAAATTACAAGCCTTGGTTAGAAGAGCAGCAGCAGATTCAGCCAAAAATCCGATGAAAGTAATAAATGCACTTGCTTTCCCCTATCAACAAAAAGCTTGGATGCAAGTCAAGGACAAAAAGGAACGCACCATTGTTCGTGATCGTATTTGCACATTACTTATTGACGCATTTAATCGAACAAATAAACCTATTGATGCAAAAACCGTACAAGACTATCTTAATCTTGAACATGAAGCTTATAAACATTGATTAATACTACTCGACGAATCATGAAATCATTTTTTTCTGCTCTGTTTTTACCACTAGTTGCTTTAGCATTCCTTTTTTCATCATGCGATAAATTTGGAAGCGACAAAGACCCTGTTGATACTGCAAAACCAAATACTACCCAACAAGAAACCGTAACTCAGGGCAATCAGCAAGGTGATGCTGAACTAACGCCAGCTGCCGAAGCGACAAAGCAATATCAGCCGGTCATTGGTGATACTTCCGTAGATATTGAAAATATTGATTTTCCTATGCCTTCCGGGAGGGTCATAAGCGTACTCATTACTGGTATTGATTCTCGACTTGGAGAAAAAACAGCCAGAGCTGATGCAAATCATCTTGTCAGATTTTTTCTTGATTCCGGTCAGGTTGAAGTGATTTCCGTTCCACGAAGCACCTATGCAGATGCAAAGTTTACAGATCCTAGAGGACAACTTATAGGAAATGTCCGCTTAACATTAGGACGCGATCGTTATATGAAAGAAATCAAACGCGTGACTGAAGTAAATAAAATTGATTTCTTCGTTGAATTTGGCTTTTCGCAAGCAATGGGAATCATTGAAATTATGGGCTATAAAGATAATGCCTCAAATGCATTGCGAGTCATAAGATCACGTAAAGTATATGCGGCAGGAGATAAACAACGCTCATATAATCAAGGGCAATTCATCAGACAAGCTATACTTCGTTCATTTGATTATACTGATGATTTGATTGGCCAACTAGGAATCAGAGCAGCACTTGGTTTATCAACCACAAATCTATCTTATGATGCCGCAACCTATATCCTGGATGAAATGCGAGCACATGGTTTTAGTTCAAATACCCCTGACAGAATTTGGGTTCGAATGATGCCAAAATCCGGCTATAACTTAAAGGTCTTTAATTATGATTCATCAAACATTGCCAATATAGAAACTCAAATTGAAGATAAAGTTAAGCATATAGTCGGTAAAAATGACAGAAAACATCCTGAGTATTATGCAAATATTCTTCGAGGATTATTGGCTCTCGTAGAAAAAGACACCAATAGACCCGAGCGTGTCATTGACTCCCTTTCTCATCCTTTTAAACAAAAATCTTGGATACAAATTCAAAATGTAAATGAACGCATTGCACTTCGGGATAAACTCTGTTATATGTTGGTAAATGCATATAACAAAAAGGGCAAAACAGCAGAGGCATATGAAATTGTGAAATACATCGAACAAGAAGATGCATTCAGAAAAAGCGGAACGATGAAATAAAAAAAGCGAACATGTCATTACATGATCGCTTTTTGCGGAGGGAGAGGGATTCGAACCCTCGGTAGCGTCCTAAAACACTACAACGGTTTAGCAAACCGGCGCCTTCAGCCACTCGGCCATCCCTCCGTCATTTAGGGGAAGCAAAGATACAGAGTTGCATTTTACCTCCCAAACAGTTTTTACGAGTTCTTTTTACAACAAATCAAGTTGTTGTGAATTGTCAGTTGATTCTTGTTCATCACCACCATCTTCATCATCTTCATGCGGTACGGTAGTGATATCAGCAATTTGGTCACCGTCTTCCAATCTTATCAAGCGAACACCTTGCGTGTTTCTTCCAATGATGCGGACATCTTTAACAGGTTGTCTGATAAGAATTCCACCGGTAGTCATAACAACTAAATCATCGCTGTCTTGTACTTCCATAATACTTACCACTTCACCAGTTTTGTCTGTGATATTCATTGAAATCACACCTTTAGCACCACGCTTGGTCAAGCGGAATTCTTCATAATTGGTACGCTTACCATATCCATTCTCACCGACTACAATGACTTGTGAATCCGGACGCTTTATAGCAACCATAGATATAATGCGATCAGCATCTCCCAATTGCATACCAATTACACCTGCTGCAGTTCTTCCCATGGCGCGAACATCGCTTTCACGGAATCTACATGCAAGTCCTGCATTTGAACCAATGATGATATCATTGGAGCCATCTGTGATTCTAGCAGCAATCAAACGATCATTATCATTTAAAGTGATAGCTATTTTACCATTGGAACGCACAGATTCAAATTCCGAGAGAAGAGTTTTCTTTACTGTCCCATTTTCAGTAGCCATGAAGATGAACATATTGTCCGGAAATTCTTTAACAGTCAATGTTGCTGTCACATGTTCATCACTAGCCTTTTCAATGACATTGGCAAGAGATCTTCCTTTGGCATTTCTACTTGCCTCAGGTAAATCATACACTTTTACTCTAAATACACGACCTCTATCAGTGAAGAATAATAGATAATGATGTGTTGCAGCTCTGAATACCTGTTCTACATAATCATCTTCATAAGTTCCTGCACCACTTGCACCGCGTCCACCTTTATGTTGTCTTCGATAATTGGTGACAGCTGTTCTCTTGATGAAACCTTTATGGGAAATAGTCACAATCATTTCTTCATTTGCGATCATGTCTTCCAATGTGAAATCACGCGCATCATGTACAATTTCTGTTCTGCGTGCATCACCATATTTAGCTCTCAACCCTGCTAATTCATCACTAATGATTTGCATTTGCAATTCTTTGCTTGCAAGAATAGCACGCAACTTTTCAATGAGCTGAATGATTTCACGATACTCTTGTTGGATTTTTTCTCTTTCAAGACCTGTAAGTCTTTGCAAACGCATTTCCAAAATTGCTTTGGCTTGAATCTCAGACAAACCGAAGCGTTGTTGAAGATTGGCATTTGCTGTTGGAGTATCTTTCGATTCCTTGATTGTCTTGATCACTGCATCGATATTATCCAAAGCAATGATGAATCCTTCCAAGATATGAGCGCGCTTTTCGGCAGCATCCAATTCAAATTTTGTTCTACGAACAATCACTTCATTGCGATGCTTGATGAATTCTTCCATCATTTGTTTTATGTTGAGAACTCTTGGTCTGCCCTCAACAAGCGCAAGCATGATTACACCGAATGTAGTTTGAAGTTGCGTATGCTTATAGAGATTATTCAATACAACCATAGGGGTTGCATCTCTCTTCAGCTCAATCACAACTCTTAGACCATCACGGTCAGATTCATCTCGAACATCGGAAATGTCTTCGAGTACTTTTGCTCTCACCAAGTCGGCAATCTTTTCAATAAGCGAAGCTTTACTGACTTGATATGGCAATTCTGTAATGACAATAGTTTCTTTTGTTTTTGTTGCTTCAACAGTTGCTTTCGCGCGAACAACAACTCGTCCGCGACCTGTCAAGAAAGCATCTTTTACACCCTCATATCCATATATGATTCCACCAGTTGGAAAATCTGGCGCTTTAACATGTTCCATTAATTCTGGAATAGTTATTCCTGGATTTTTGATTAAAGCTTGCAAACCATCAACAATTTCACTGAGATTATGGGGTGGGATATTCGTTGCCATTCCCACCGCAATTCCTCCTGCTCCATTGACAAGAAGCGTGGGAAGCGATGTGGGCAATACACTTGGTTCTTCAAGAGAATCATCAAAATTTGGCTTGAAGTCTACTGTATCTTTGTCGATATCGCGCAATGTTTCCATTGCAAGCGAAGCGAGCTTCGTTTCTGTGTAGCGCATCGCTGCAGGTGGATCACCATCAATTGACCCGAAATTGCCTTGCCCATCCACAAGTGGATAGCGCAAAGACCATTCTTGTGCAAGTCTTACCATTGCATCATATACAGAGGAATCGCCATGCGGATGGAATTTTCCCAGTACTTCCCCAACCAAACGAGCTGACTTTTTATAGGGTCGATTTGGGACTAAACCCAATTCATACATTGCATATAAAATTCTGCGATGAACTGGCTTGAGACCATCACGCACATCCGGAAGTGCACGCGATACAATGACTGACATGGAATAATCGAGGTATGAATCGCGCATTTCATCTTCCAGAGTAACCGGAAGTATGCGCTCGCTGAGAAGCGATGACATAGGAGTATGTTCAGAAACTGAATGAAGACTATTTTATGGAGCAAAAATACAAAATTCAGGCATGTTTTGGGATGGAAAAATGCACTGAAAACACTGATATTTATCCACAAATAAACATAAAAAAAGCCGTCCACTTTTGAGGACGGCTTGCGGAAAGGGCGGGATTCGAACCCGCGGTACCGTTGCCGGTACACACGCTTTCCAGGCGTGCCAATTAAACCACTCTTGCACCTTTCCATGGTGTCTTGGTTTGAACCGAATAGCAAAGGTACGGAATTCTCAGGATATTGTGGCGAAAGCAGCATTTGAGCTATGGATGCTTTGTGAACAACTTCTCAATTGCCAAGCCAATTCATTGAAAGCAATTCACTATTTTTGTTAGGATTATACACCATCTGTATCACTCAAACGGATATTACCATGATCGATTCCATTGTCTCTCACCTGGGTGATAAAGCCACCTATTTACTCGATCATACTTCAACCACGATTCCAAAAGAAAAACTACATCTTCCTTCCCCAAATAGCGTAGATGAGATGTTCGGGATTTCAGATCGTAATAATCGCGTATTAGCCAATCTCCAAAGAATGGCTGATTCAGGTAGATTATCAGGTACCGGCTATACATCCATATTGCCTGTCGACCAAGGAATTGAACATTCTGCAGGAGCAAGTTTTGCTAAAAACCCGGCATATTTTGACCCAGAAAGCATCATAGAACTTGCTATTGAAGGTGGATGCAATGCAGTTGCTTCGACATTTGGCGTATTAGCGATGACTAGTCGTAGATATGCTCATAAGATTCCTTATGTCGTCAAAATCAATCACAATGAATTGTTAACATATCCGAATAAGGCAGACCAAATAATGTATGGCACAATCAAGCAGGCTTCTGATATGGGAGCTGCTGCCGTTGGGGCCACCATTTATTTTGGTTCTCAAGAAAGCGCAAGACAAATCATTGAAGTATCTCAGGCATTTGCCATGGCGCATGATATGGGAATGGCGACAATTTTATGGTGTTATATCCGGAATTCTGCTTTTAAGACTAGCGAGAAAGACTATCATGTGTCAGCAGATTTAACCGGCCAGGCAAATCATCTTGGTGTAACAATCAATGCTGATATCATCAAACAAAAACTACCCGAAAATAATGGGGGGTATTCTGCTTTGAATATGGGTGGTTCATCTTATGGAAAGCTTGACAAAAGAATGTATACTGAATTATCAAGTGATCATCCGATTGATTTATGCAGATATCAAGTTGCAAACTGCTATATGGGAAGAATTGGGCTCATCAACTCTGGTGGTGCTTCTGGAGAACATGACATGGCAGAAGCTATCGCAACAGCAGTAATCAATAAAAGAGCCGGCGGCATGGGTTTGATTTCAGGAAGAAAAGCATTTCAAAGGCCAATGAATGAAGGTATTGCATTGCTTCATGCAATACAAGATGTATATCTCTGCAAAGAGATAACCGTGGCATAATTCAATGAAGGAACTTGCACGATTATTCCCCTATCTCAAAAAGCATAAGCTTCGCTTAATGCTGGGGTTCCTTTTTGTAACCATATCAAATATTTGCTCTACCTCTGTCCCAAAATTTGTGGGTTCGATTGTTGATGGAATGCAAAAGTCATCCATTAATCAAGACTCTGTCAATTCTTCCATTGGAATCATTCTCCTTCTTACGATAGGTTCTGGATTTTTCATGTTTTTAACAAGAAAAACTATCATCGTATCCTCACGCTTAATTGAATATGAACTTCGCAATGATTTGCTATCAGCATTGGAGCGACAATCACTTTCATTTTATCATAAAAACTCTACCGGATCTTTGATGGCATTGACCACCAATGACATTTCAGCAATGCGTGAATTTTTGGGTCCGGCATTGATGTATTCTGCAAATACATTAACTACATTTTCATTTGCACTTGCTTTCATGGGAGCTCTAAATCCATCAATAACTATGATTGCCTTGCTTCCTCTTCCATTCATGGCTTTTCTTACTTATGTGATTGGCAAAAAAGTGCATATTGGTTTCCGTGAAGTGCAAGAACAATTCTCAACATTGACTGCACAAGCTCAAGAAGCATTTAGCGGTGTTAGAGTGATAAGAGCATATCGAAGAGAATCACATGAAACAAAAGAGTTTGAACATGAAAGCTCTCTATATCAACAAAGAAATATTAGACTCGCCTTTTTACAATCTTTGACAATGCCATCAATGATGGCTCTGGTTGGTTTTTCCAATTTGCTTGTCTTAGGTTATGGCGGCATGTTAGTTATTCAAGGCAAAGCGACTATTGGTGATTTATCACAATTTTTTATCTATCTCAATCAATTGATTTGGCCTGTTGCAGCGATTGGCTGGGTTACTAATTTGATTCAAAGGGCAGCAGCCTCAGCTAAAAGAGTTGGCGACATCATGGATATGGCTTCCGACATTAATGATGATAATGAGTTTCATGACAATGTCTATGATCACTCAGGTATAACATTCCAACATGTAGGCATGAAATATCCCGGAAGAACAATTCCAGCTCTGGAACATGTGCATTTCACTGTCCCAAAGGGAACATCCCTTGGTATCGTTGGAGCAACTGGAAGTGGTAAATCCACAATTGCAGCATTATTGCCTAGATTGTTTGATCCAACAAATGGCGATATTTTCATTCATAATGTTTCTATCAAGCACATCCCTCTTCATGAGTTACGGTCAAAAATTGGACTAGTTCAACAAGAAACATTTTTGTTTTCAATGTCACTGGCAGATAATATTCGATTTGGAAAACCAAATGCCAGTATCGAAGAAGTACATATTGCTGCGGAATTAGCAGGTCTAGCTGAAGATATTGCTACTTTTCCAAAAGGGTATGACACAATCGTAGGCGAGCGTGGCATAACATTGTCCGGAGGACAAAAGCAAAGAACAGCAATCGCCCGAGCAATAATTCGGAATCCTGAAATATTGATTTTTGACGATGTATTTTCAGCCGTTGATACTGCAACTGAAGAGCATATCATTCGAGGATTAAAAAGCTTGATGGTAGATCGAACAACCATCATCATTGCTCATAGAATTTCAACTGTTGCTTTATGTGAACGTATCATTGTTCTCGATCAAGGTAACATTGTGGAACAAGGAACCCATGAAGAATTACTTGCTGCGAAAGGTATGTATTTCGATATGTATGAACGTCAGCAATTGGAAGAAGAATTCAAACATTATTCGACAGAGATTTCGGAGATAAGACAATGAAACTCTCCATCGTTATTCCAATGTATAATGAAGAAGGAATCATACAAACCCTTTTTCAGAGATTGGAGCATACCAAAGCATTATTCAATAGAAAGTTTGGAATGATGTCTGCAGACATAGAAATCATTTTTGTAAATGATGGCTCTTCCGATGGCACATTCGATGCATTGAAGCAAATCTGCATGCAAGAGAATAATTATCAATTATTGAATCTATCAAGAAATCATGGCCATCAAATTGCAATCACTGCCGGAATAGATTTGGCCACAGGAGATGCAGTCGCCGTTATAGATGGAGACTTGCAAGATCCGCCTGAAACAATTGTCGATCTCTATGGAAAACTGCAAGATGGATTTGATGTCGTGTATGCTGTTCGAAAAAAACGCGAAGGTGAAACAGCTTTTAAATTATTTACTGCAAAACTCTTTTATAGATTACTAAAAAAACTGACAAATGTTGAAATCCCTGTTGATACCGGTGATTTTAGAATCATGAGTAGAAGAGTTGTCGCTGTACTCACTTCGATGAATGAACGACATCGCTTTATTCGAGGAATGATAAGTTGGATAGGTTTTAATCAAACCGGATTGGAATATGAAAGACATGAACGCCACTCGGGTGAAACAAAATATACATTGTCCAAAATGATCAAATTCGCATTTGATGGCATTACATCATTTTCCTCAATTCCCTTGAAAATGGCATCATATCTTGGCATCATTACTGCACTGTTTGGATTTTTGTATAGTCTCTATGTTATCATTTTGAAATTGTTCATACCAAAAGCTCATATTGAATTAGGTTGGGCATCTATGATCATTTTTATTCTGTTGCTTGGTGGTATTCAATTATTGGCTTTAGGAATGATTGGTGAATATCTAGGCCGCATACATGATGAAACCAAATTCAGACCATTATACATTGTTGAACAGATCTACAAAAAAGATGAGTGAATTTGATAAATATGCCAAGGACTATGATGCAATGCATGCAAATAATGTGCGTGCATCAGGGTATACTCCTGCCTTTTTTGATGAATACAAAGTAAAAGAGATAGCTAGATTATTGTCTTCAAGGGGTAAACAGAATGATCAACTACATATTCTGAATTTTGGTTGTGGAATTGGCAAAAGTGAACAATATCTTCATAAGTATTTTCCCTCTGCAAGCATAGTTGGTGCTGACGTTTCAGCTGATTCACTAGAATTAGCACGCGATGCAAATACAAACCTTACTTGCATTCGTTGGGAGCTTATATCTGAAACTGACAAACTTTCCTTTGCCGATACATTTGATGTAGTTTTTATTGCAAATGTATTTCATCATATTCCCCATTCAGAACATGAGCGCATTTTGAAAGATATCCGCTCACATGTAAGACCAGGTGGTAGTTTGTTCATGTTTGAACACAATCCATGGAATCCGATTACTGTTAAAACCATCAAGGATTGTCCTTTTGATATAGATGCCGTATTGCTCTCCCCTTCCTATTCAAAAAACATCTATAAGAAATCAGGATTTTCAGGAACAAGTACACGGTACACATTGTTCTTCCCATCATTCGTGTCTTTCCTAAGACCCATTGAGCCCCTTCTTTCTTGGTTACCATTGGGAGCTCAATACTATATTGAAGCAAAACCCTAATTCATGGCGTTTTTTGAATAACATGCCGTAAATCGATAGTTTTGTAGGAACATTGAATCATTTAGTCACCATTATAGCATTGTAAGGATAATCATCCATGTCATCATTGCTACACTTTCTCCGATCAACAGTTTTCACAAAAATTGTGATGGCTATTACTGGTTTACTCATCATCGGATTTTTAGTTGGTCATCTACTCGGTAATCTCTTAATGTTTGCCGGTCCCGAGAAAATCAATGGATATGCACTCGGACTGAAAAATCTTGGTCCCTTATTGTGGGTTGTGCGCATTGCCATGATTACTGCTTTTGGATTACATATTTGGTCATCAATAGAATTGGCTTCCAGAAATAAAACTGCGAGACCAATTTCTTATGACACAAAAAAATCTTTGAAATCAACATTAGCTTCAAGAACAATGCTGTATTCAGGATTGGCAATACTCTTCTTTGTGATATACCACCTCTTGCATTATACATTCGGCATCATACAGCCCAATACATTTTATGCAGGTGGATATCGCATGGAATCAACTGGAGAGATTGTTCATCATGTATACAATATGGTTGTTGCTGGTTTTCAAAATCCATTCATTGCACTTTCATATATGATAGCATTGGCATTCATGTCAGCACATGTAAGCCATGCAACATCAAGTGCTTTTCAAACATTAGGGGTCACAAACCCAACAGCAAAGAATATTACTTCTAAGATTGGACCAGCCTTAGCAGGATTGTTTCTTGTTGGTTATTTAAGCATCCCTATTGGTGTCATGATGGGTGTAATTAAATCCGCACCAACGCAACACATTGGTAAAAGCATGTCTCATCATTGTCCTGATGCACCAAATTGTCAATGTGATTGACGCTATACATACAAACTAGACATTCATTAAACAATACGATATCCATGAAACTTGAATCGAATATTCCTTCAGGACCCATTGAGCAAAAATGGGATAAACACCGTGCAGAAGTGAAATTGGTAAATCCTGCCAATAAAAGAAAATATCGAGTACTTGTTGTTGGCTCTGGTCTTGCAGGTGCTTCTGCCGCGGCAACATTGGCTGAATTAGGATACAATGTTGATTGTTTTACCTTCCATGATTCCCCTCGTCGAGCTCATTCGATCGCAGCACAAGGTGGCATCAATGCCGCAAAGAATTATCAAAATGATGGAGATAGTATCTTCAGATTATTCTATGATACTGTCAAAGGTGGAGATTTTCGTGCACGCGAAGCAAATGTGTATCGCTTGGCACAAGTAAGTGTAAACATCATTGATCAATGCGTTGCACAAGGTGTACCATTTGCTCGCGAATATGGTGGATATCTCACCAATAGATCATTCGGTGGAGCACAAGTGTCAAGAACATTTTATGCGAAAGGTCAAACAGGACAGCAATTATTACTTGGTGCATACTCTGCCCTTTCTCGTCAAATTGGCGCAGGTACCGTTACCATGCATACAAGAAAAGAAATGATGGAATTGGTTCTTGTTGATGGACATGCACGTGGAATTGTCACAAGAGATTTAGTATCAGGGAATATTGAGTCATGGGCTGGTGATGCAGTCATACTTGCTACCGGTGGCTATTCAAATGTATTTTATCTTTCGACCAATGCAATGGCTTGTAATGTGACATCCATTTGGAGAGCACATAAAAAAGGAGCCGGCTTGGCAAATCCATGTTTTACACAAATCCATCCAACATCCATTCCACAGCATGGTGAATATCAATCTAAACTCACATTGATGAGTGAATCTTTGAGAAATGATGGAAGAGTTTGGGTGCCGCTTAAGGCAAATGATACAAGAGCACCTCATGAGATTCCTGAAAATGAACGCGATTATTATCTTGAAAGAAAGTATCCATCATTTGGTAATCTTTCTCCACGTGATATTGCTTCTCGTGCAGCGAAAGAGGTATGCGATGAAGGTAGAGGTGTAGGACCGGGTGGACGTGGTGTATATTTGGATTTTTCAGCAGCAATAGGTCGCCTCGGCGAAAAAACAATAGCTGAACGATATGGCAATCTCTTTGAAATGTATGAACGAATCACAGGAGAGAATCCATACAAAGTGCCAATGCGTATTTATCCTGCTCCCCATTATACAATGGGTGGCTTGTGGGTTGATTATAATCTCATGAGTACCATTCCAGGATTGCATGTATTGGGAGAAGCCAATTTCTCAGATCATGGCGCAAATAGATTGGGAGCAAGTGCATTAATGCAAGGTCTTGCTGATGGGTATTTTGTAATTCCATATACAATTGGACATTATCTCGCAGGTGTTAAACCAGGGAGTATCACCAATGAACATCCTGAGTTTACCAAAGCAGTTGAAGATGTAAAAAGTAGAATTTCTACTTTCCTTTCCATCAATGGTAAAAGAACAACATCATCATTCCACAGAGAATTAGGTATGCTTATGTGGAACAATTGTGGCATGGCTCGTTCTGAATCGAGTTTGAAAGAAGCATTGACACGCATTCCTGAGATTCGTGAAGAGTTTTGGAGTAATGTCAATATCGTAGGATCATCAAATGAACTCAATACTGCGCTTGAACATGCAGGTCGTGTAGCTGATTTCTTGGAATTTGCTGAATTGATGTGCATTGATGCACTTCAACGAGATGAATCTTGCGGAGGACATTTCCGTACAGAACATCAAACCGAAGATGGAGAGGCGAAAAGAAATGATGATGAATTCTGCCATTCATCAGTATGGGAATATTCTGGTGATACCTCAAAACCAACATTGCATAAAGAACAACTTACATTTGAAAATGTCAAGCTTGCGACAAGGAGCTATAAATAATGAAACTATCACTTAAAGTTTGGCGTCAAAAAAATAAAGAAACCGAAGGCCAATTCAAGGATTATACCTTATCTGAGATTAGTCCTGACATGTCATTTCTTGAAATGCTGGATGTTCTCAATGAACAATTGCTTGCTAAAGGCGAAGAACCGGTAGCATTTGATCATGATTGTCGAGAAGGAATTTGTGGATCATGTTCCATGATGATTAATGGTACACCACATGGTCCTGAAACAATGACTACTACTTGCCAATTACACATGCGTAAATTCAAGGATGGTGATAATGTTGTCATTGAACCTTGGAGAGCGAGCCCTTTTCCTGTTATTCGAGATTTAGTTGTAGATAGAAGTGCATTTGATCGCATTATTCAAGCTGGCGGGTTTGTTTCCGTAAACACAGGCAATGCTCAAGATGGGAATACACTTCCCATTCCTAAACCAGATGCTGATGCAGCAATGGATGCGGCAACATGTATTGGATGTGGAGCTTGTGTAGCTGCATGTAAAAATGCTTCTGCAATGCTCTTTACAGCTGCCAAAGTTTCACACTTGGCATATTTGCCACAAGGACAACCTGAGAGACAAAGAAGAGTATTAAAGATGGTTGAACAAATGGATGGTGAAGGCTTTGGAAATTGTACCAATACATATGATTGTGAAGCCGCCTGCCCCAAAGGAATTAGTGTCCAAAATATTGCAAGACTTAATAGAGATTTCTTAAAAGCAAAAATCTTTGGATGATTGCTACTTGTACATTTATTAAAAAGGGAGATGATTTCATCTCCCTTTTTTTATGATCCCAATAATGCTTTTTTTAAATCTTTGTCTGCAGGTTCATCACATAGCCAAATACCAAATAATCCTTTTTTGAAATCCAAACCAGGTATCGTACCTGATTTATTTCCGTTACGGAGTACAGTTAAACCCTTACCTGTTTCATAGATCATCGTAAACACATCTCCCTTTTTGATTTTCTCTTTGAAAAATCCTTTGAATTGATCTATTCTCGACCGAAGTGATGATGTATTTCCTTTTGAAGATTTTTCGAAACCTTCTTCTACTGCATCAGACATTTTATCACTACTAATGAGTGAACTTACAATAGTCAATTCCATTGCCATTGGTTCATCAGCATGGATTATACTTTGTGCATCACGATTTTTTTTGGAAACAAACAAAGCTCCAACATACATATCCATCCAGAATTTTTCACGCGTACCGGCACCATTTAACATCAATGATTTTCCAGCAAACATTTTCATTGAAGGAATGTTTATACCACTTACTGATAAATCAGCAAATGCAGATGTAGAAACAAAAAGGGCACATAGAAAAAGTATGAAACGCATATCTCCCTCACAAAAACAAATTGTTAGAGTAAATCCTTTTTATGCTTAGCTATCGAAATGAAAAATCCGGTAACCATAAGTATAACACCTAACCATACCAAATTAATAAGCGGTTTTATAGAAACTTCAACGGTGAATACTTCTTTTTTGGGTGGTATTGGCTTTGATGTATCTTCAAATGATATTTCAATTTGAGAATTAGCCAAATCTCCTTTCTTAGCAAGTAATTTAGCAAAAGACAATCGATGAGTTGTTCCTGGTAATTTGACCGGCTCAGGAGTTATTTCAGTTGTCTGCATATTCATACCGGCTCGAAGTGATATCTCTATAGAATCTGATGCTGAAAATAATCGAACTATAGCGGATGGATAAATCTTCCCTGTACTATCAGGACCACTTCTCATTCTAGACATGTCAAATGCAAGAAATCTAATTGATCTTGTTGAATCGGTTGGAAATCTCTCTTTTTGATCTTTACTTAAAACCAATGTAGGCACACCACCAGTTTCACCTGTTGCCTTTGGCGATATGTACAAATCTCTACCGAAAGACCAGTCTATACCTGGCTCTAAGAATGCTGATTGCCTTTTGTTGAAATCACTCCAAAACAATAAAGGAGCAACAGTTGAGATTATTCCGTCTTTTTCAATAGTAATATGAAATCGATACTTTTCACGATCAATGAACTCTTTCTCAATTCTTTCTTTACCCTTATATGTTAGTGTATAACCCAATACAGTATTAGGAACTCCTTGGACAAGCTGTGCATGTTGCATAACTGAATATCGCGATGTCCACACTATTCCAATAAGAAGTAATGCAACCCCAGCATGAGAAAAATAGGCACCTGCTGAACTTATACGTGCTCGCATCACTTTAAAAGCAAGTTCTAGATTAATAATCAATGAAAACCATGCAGAAAATGTCAGTATGACAAATATTGGATCAGTAACTCCTAAAATCATTGATGTGATCGTTCCGGCTAATGCCAGTAACAATGGCAAAATGAGAGAAGTATAATTGGAAAAGATTTTCTTTCCATTCCATCTCGCGATAAGTGATACTGCATTAAGCAACATGATTAATATTACCAAAGGCAGATGCGTTGAATTATAAAATGCTGGATCTATTGCAACTTTAGGTTGATTGAGCAATTCAGCAAAAAGTGGCCAGCTTGTTCCGATGAACACAATGATTGCTGAGCCCAATAATAATGCAGAACCCAGTGAGAGTAGAAACTCTCTACTTTGCATTGAAAATGTAGCAGATGCAAAAAGCAAATCGTCTTTTCTGCGATACATAACATAAAGGGCCAAGAGTAAGAATGTAGACATGAATGCGATCAGCATGATATATGCAAACATTCCCGGATCTACAAATGAGTGAACAGATGTATCTCCCAATACTCCACTTCTCGTCAAAAAGGTAGAGTATAAAACGAGAATAAATGCAATTGAAGCTAACACTATATTTGTCTTAACAAGACCACCTGTCTTTTTTTGTATCAGCATTGTGTGAACTAACGCTGCTGAAACGAGCCATGGTATCAATGAAGAATTTTCTACAGGATCCCAAGCCCAAAATCCGCCCCATCCCAAAGTTTCATAAGCCCAGAAACCACCAAGCATGATACCGAAACCAAGAATGGCAGTAGCATATAAGGTCCATGGCAATGCAAATTTCACCCATTGTTGATAGTCTCTTTTGAGTAGACCTGCCATCGCCAAAGCAAATGGGGCGCTCATTGCTGCAAAGCCAGTAAATAATATAGGAGGATGAATGGTAATCCAAACATTATGTAATAATGGATTCAACCCCTTTCCATTTTGTGGGATAAATCCTTCAGCTACTCCATCTTTTGCAAATGTTTCCCATACAAAAGCAAATGGGTTTTTGATAACGAGTAATAGTAGTAAAAAAGATAAAATCAATGAATAGAATACCATTATTTCAGATTCAATTCCTTTTTTCTTACCAAATGCAGACAAAGCCACACCTAAAAGGGCAACCCATAGAGTCCACAACATAAAACTTCCCTCTTGCCCTGCATATCCAGCTGCGAAAAGATACCAAGCTTGTAGTTCCTTGGAGGAGTAGTTCCATATATAATGATATTCGAATCGATGATTGAACACGAGCCAAAGTATTCCCAAAAAAGCAATGACAATCCCTATTGCGGTGAATTGAAAGAGCAATCGTCCAATATGTGCAGCATTCTCCTTCCCTTTTAAAGCAAAAGCATAAAAACCTGTTGCAGTGAGAGCTGAAGCAAACAACAAATGGATAAGAATTTGGCCTAGCATACTATTATGGTTTGGGTTTAGACAATGGTGATTCAAGCAATGGTGGTTTTGCTTGTGATTTTTGTTTCTTTTGCACTTCTATAGTTTTTACAAATAACGAAGGTGAACTAGCCGATACAGGAACACCACCTGATTCAGCACCGCAGACTCCATTAAATATTCCGATATCATGTGATGCAGCGATGATATTGTTGAATGTTGTAAGTGGAGTGCCTATCAAATCCACGCCACGAACCAATTCATCAGGTCTGCCATCAGCAAATACTTTATAAACAACTAATGGTTGCACATTAAACGCATTTGGAATCGTTCTAGCAGTGAATGTAAAACCACCTGATATTTCTACAAAATAGAGTCCATACTCTTTATTCTGTTTTTTGCATTCATCTCTAAGTAAAGTTCGAAGTGAATCAAATGACACAGTTCGTGCTGCTTGAACAAGGAGATTTGATTGTCGAGATACAGGTCTGAGTCCTGGCTGTCTTCTTCCATGACCATTAGATATTGGAAAGGATTCGATTGGAGAACGACTCATAAGGAAATTCTTAAATATTCCTTTTTCTACTGCAATGACTTTTTCTGCTTTGACTCCTTCATCATCATACTTGTAATATCCAACTATGTCTTGACCATTTAATGTTTTTAAACCTGGATCAAAGACAACATCTATGAAATCAGGTAAAATTTGCTTGTTCAAAAATGACTTAAAGGTCTGTGATGAATTTGGGTCTTTTTGTCTATGTCCCTCAACTCTATGACCAAATATCTCATGAAAGAATACACCGGAAGCAGGACCGGAAAGTATTGCCGGACCAGAATAGGTTTCAGCCAAAGGGGCATTTCTAAGTTTACCCAATGTTGCAATCATATTACGAATATCTGATGCAATCATTTCTTCCGATGGAAGATTATCAGGAACAAAACCGAAATAACTTGAGAATAAAGGGAGCGTCATTCCATCTTCGGCTTTTGTTGATGCAGAAGCGAATAAACGAACATTCGGTTCGCTTTGGCGAATGATTGTCCCTTCGCAACTGACAAAATATTTTGTGATGATATCTGCTTGAAAAAATACTTCACCGGTATAAATATTTGGATCAATTGAAAATAATGAAGATAATCGTTTGATTTTTTGAGCCCATTGGATTGAATCAACATTATACGATTGATCTTCTTCAAGATATTCAACCGATTGTTGTTTGGAGAAATCTGCCGAGCTATCTTCTTCCTTTACTTTCACTGCACGATTTGTTAATACCTTCCCATATCGTTCAACAGCTTTTTTATAGAGTTTATCCGTCGCATTCCACATTACAGAGCGTAATGCTTGTTCATCATTGGTCATTGGTAATTCTATTCCTCTACCACCTCCACCAAATTCGAAACGACTCCCTCTGATAGTATGGGTATTATCCAATTCATGATTGCCAACACGAATATCTATATCCAAAATGCGTGAATTCGTATGCTCTGCACTCTTTATATTTCCAAAAGTTGCATTCATTCGAATTGTTTTTGTTTCGGTTACAGCATAGGATAAGAAATAAGGAGGCGTACTCTGCATCGCCAAACCATCCATCGTTCTTTTCATTTCTTTTTTCATTGCTTGAAGCAATGGATACTCAGCTCCAAATATCGATGGAGCTGAAAAGAACAACATGAACAAAAGTACTAGAGCTGAATTCATGAAAAATCCAATTAAAACCCGCCGGCAATAGAAGATATAACAACAATAACATCAGTAGGACTTTTAAGCTTTCCTTCTTGGAATGATATACGAGATTCAGGAGCACCTGCTGCAATTAATTTTGTTCGTATGTCTTGAATTCTCTTTTCATACAAAGTCAATGCAACAGAAGTAGATCCTTTTTTCCCTTTTCCCTTTGCTGATGATTCTTTCTTGCCTTTAGAACCAGAAGTCCCACCTGCAACAAGGATCTTTATCTTGAGATGTTGCATCTTGTTCAACATTTCTGGGATTGATGTAAAGAGAGCAGAAGAATTTGAAGATGATTGTCCAGAAGCAAATACAGTCAATTTTTGCAGCGTGTCGCCAATAGCCATTACTTTTACTTGAAAATCTTGCATTATCTCTTTATATGCATTACCATTTGGCAATTGAAAATCTTGTTGTGCTATAAATACATCACTTCTTTCGAAGGACATTAGATACTTCTTACCTGGTTTGAGTGTCATGGTAAATTCACCCGAAACTGTTGTTTTGGATTTACCTACAATTTCATCTCCATCTTTTGCATACACTTGGACGCCTTGAAGGATATTTCGTTTTTGATCAATTACTTTTCCCTTTACTAAAAAAGTGATTCCCTGTGCATATACATTGCCCATTGCCATCATGCACCAACCCATTACAAAAAGGATTGAAATTCTTCCGAACATAGTCGATACTCCCATTACTAAAAATACATTAAATAATATGTTGTAGTAGCTCTTCTTCTATGGCTTGTCCTTTATTTCCGGCATACCATGCATGAAGAGCTTTATAGATGTCTTCTTTTTCTTTGTGTTGTTCCTTTAATGAATTAAATAATTCAGATGCAGGCTTTGGTCTAGGACCCCATTGCCATAATTCCTCACCATCAAAGCTAGTTGCTATTAGTTTTGGAATACTCATGGAACCATTTGTCAAGTATTGTTCTAATAATGCTGGATGCGCATCACGGGAAACAATTCTTAGATCTATGCTTCCATTTGAATGACCAGCAATTGCAGCCATGACAGGAAGTGATTGTGAAGAATCCCCACACCATCCTTCTGTTATAACAAACCAATACTGAGGATTCTTCATATTTTGGATTTTTTCCAAACCTGATGAAGAAATGGCATAGGTCTTTTGCACGCGAGAACTTCTAGCCCAATTCAATGTATAATATTCCTTCATCTCTAGTTGATGTGAAGTCAATTCTTCCGGAGCCGAAGTAGTCACAACATAAAATCGTTCATTATATTCTTGAATAGATTCAGATAAATTCAAATACTGAAATGCCGTACTTTTCATGGTTTCAAAAAACTAAAAATGGTGAATCATAACTATAATCAAAGAGGAAAGCACATTTCACAGAATCAAAACAGATGGGACTTAGGCATTTGCTTTTTTTGGAAAAACAAGTGAAATGACAATTGAGGTGATTAATACAAACAAAACGAAAAGAAGTGCTTGTTCAATTGGAATCTTATAATAACCACTAACGATCATCTTAGTCCCAATAAAACTCAAAATGATTGCAAGTCCATAATTAAGATAGTGGAATAGGCCAACTACCCCGGCTAATGCAAAATACAAAGATCGTAATCCGAGTATTGCAAAGATATTTGAAGTATAGACGATAAAAGGATCTGGCGAAACAGCCAATACTGCAGGTATCGAATCTAATGCAAAAACCAAATCAGTGGTTTCTACCAATGCAAGTACCATGAAAAGTGGAGTAACAAATACATACCCCATTTTCCGAATGATAAATTTATCTTCATGATAATGTTTTGCGACACCAAAAAATCGACGCACGAATTTTAGAGTCCAGCTTGATTCAGGTTTAAATTCAACATCATCTTTGGAAAAAATGAGTTTAAATCCAGTGAAAACAAGAAATGCACCGAGTAGGTATATAATAAAGTGAAACTTTGCAAGAATGGTAACACCAGCTACAATAAACAAAGCCCTCATCACTAAAGCACCCAAAACTCCCCAAAACAAAACTTTATGTTGGTATTTATCTGGTACTTTGAAATAACTAAATATTGTGAGAAATATAAAGAGATTATCAACACTCAAAGACTTCTCTATTACATAAGCAGTCATGAATTCAGTAGCTTGAACAGTCGATCTATAATACCAAATACCATAAGCAAAAATGCAAGCAAGTGCTATCCAAAATGCACTCCACCATAATGCTTCCTTCACTGATATGACATGAGCCCTCTTATGAAAGACTCCTATGTCAAGAGCAAGCATTAAGAGAATAAAAATGTGGAAGCCTATCCACAGGAGGAGTTCATTGGACATAGTGAATGTATAAGATGGTGACGGGTGAAAGTAGAATAAAGCAAACGCTATATGCTCAACTTTTCAAACCTTTTACCCGACCTTTCAAAATCGAAAGTAAGATGTCTGCAAAATAATCAATTTCACTTTCAGAAATGTAAATGTTTGGCGTAATTCTTATTCCATCAACATTTGCATATTTTATGGGAGTTGTAATGATACGATGTGTGGAAAATAAGTATTCACCAATTTTACCATGATCATACCCATCAAATCGAAATACCATTAATCCACACCATTGAGAAGGATCATTGATATTAGTCATAAAACTCACACCAGGCTCATTTTTTACCTTATCGATCCATCGTAAATGGAGCGATCTAAGCCTATCAGCCTTATTTGCAAGTCCTACTCGCTCATTAAATGCCACGGCTTCCGTGATTGCATTGTGTAAAGCAGCGGAATGAGTCCCTATTTCTTCAAATTTTTTGATAGAATTATCTTGATCAGGATTTGCAGCCATGAGTGGCCATATCTTGGAGATTTTGTCTTTTGCTACATATAACATTCCATTTCCAACCGGAGCATATAGCCATTTATGCAAAGAAGTGCCAAAATAATCACATTGGAGATCACTTTGTTGAAATGGGAAATGGGCAAAAGAATGCGCACCATCAACAATACATTCAATTCCCTTTTCTTTTGCCAATAAGCAAATATCTCGCACCGGGAAAATCTGTCCAGTACAAAAAGCAACATGTGATACATGAATGATTTTTGTATTCTTAGTTATTGCCTTTTTGAAGGCTGAAACAATATCACCTGGGTCCATCACTGGTACATTTATTGGTATTTTCTTTAATATTATGCCATCGCGACGCACTCTTTGTTCCCATGCAGTAATCATTCTCGGATAATCTAATTCCGTGGTAAGTACTTCATCACCTTTATTTAGAGAAATACCCATTTGAATATGCTGAAGACTTTCACTAGCATTACGTGTTATGGCTATTTCCTCATCACTTACGCCAAATAATGATGCAATTCCTTGTCTAACTCGATCTAATCCGGGTTCTTGTTGTTGCCATATATTACGAGCTGGAGCTTGATTTGCATAATCTAAACCAGTGTGCAGGGCTTGCATAACGGATCTTGGACTTGGGCTAACTCCGCCATTATTGAGATTAATCATGGTTCGATCCATAGGGAATTCTGTTCGTATAGAGTGCCAGAAATCTATATTTCCCATGGGTTTAGACACATATTGCATCGATTCTTCCAAAGCCGCAAAAGATTGTGCCGGTGTAGCAAGTAATAAACTGCTTTTCAAAAGAGTTCTTCTGTTAATACTCATGACCGTCTCCAATTCAAATGATTATGGCTAAAATTATGAATAATTACTGTTTTTAAACCATGTAAAATCAACACTTTTCCACATTTCTTCATATAAGGATGGGCATCATATCAAGATGATGAAAAAACACCTCTAAAATGCGCAAAATCATAGGAAATATGCTGTGGATAACCCTGAATTTTCGTATTTTTAAGGCCATGAGAATATGTGTTCTTCGCATATAAATGGGTATCAGTTCATTGTAGGATGGACATCCATTCATAGACTCTAGAGTATAACATGAAAAGAAGAGTATTTCTTCATACCATCGGTGCCGGCATCTCAACAATTGGGATTGCTAGTAATGACATGCTAGCCGGCAATGGCAGAAATGAATTCGTGAATGCCACAGAATCCATTTTGTCTAAACCTACTTCGAGTGGAAGCGATATCATTTCCCTATTGCCATCAGCTTTGAAAAAAGGTTCAACAATTGGAATTACTGCACCTGCAAGTGGTGTTGATAACGGGGAGATCCAAGAAGGAATTGCATTGTTAAAAGCAAGTGGGTATTCAATAGTTTTAGGAAATACTCTCACAAGAAAATTTGGATACTTATCAGCGCCTGATACAGAAAGAGCTGCTGAGTTTATGGAGTTTGTAGAAAGACCTGATATTGATTGCATTTTATGCGCAAGAGGCGGATATGGCGTGATGCGCATATTACCGATGCTTGATTTCAATGTGATTAGAGCAAACCCGAAAATTATCATTGGATATAGCGATATTACTGCACTGTTGGTGGCAATCACAAAACTGAGCAATATCATCACATATCACGGTCCAGTTGCATCATCAACATTTGACTCTTTCACTGTTGATTATTTCAAAAAAGCATTGTGTAAGCCACAAGTGGAACAACATGAAGATTCTGCACCTAATGATGAGTTTGTGCCAATCACCTTTAGTGACTCAAGAATGACTACATTGTCAGAAGGTGTTGCTAAAGGAAGATTGACAGGTGGGAATCTTTCAATGATCGTCGCTACATTGGGAACTCCCTATGAAATTGACACCAAAGATTCTCTGTTGTTTCTGGAAGACATTGCAGAAGAGCCTTATAGAATTGACCGAATGCTGACCCAGTTATGGCTAGCAGGGAAACTTCAGCAATGTTCGGGAATTATTTTGGGTCAATTTAAAAATTGCGAAGCAAAGAGAATTCCAGGTTTTGAAGTATCTTTTTCACTGCAAGAAGTGCTTGAATCGAGGATAACATCCTTGGGTATTCCGGCTGTTTATGGATTACCCATTGGTCACGTAAAAAGCAAAATGACAATCCCATTGGGAGTTATGGCTGAATTGAATGCTGGTGGAAAATCGTTTACCATCATGGAAAGACCCGTAGCGTTCACATAATCCTTCAAAACGGTTACTTTTCCGTCATTGAATTGTCTTTTTCGTGTCATCAAATCCCCTGCAGCAAGGAGGATTTGCAATAACGTCAATAACATTATTTCATAAAGAATGGAGAATCTTCTATGATTCTGTTTTTCCGCTCTATAGTGATTTGCACATTGATCATTTCCGGCTTTGGTTCTGCCTATGCCCAAAACAGATTCAATGTTTACACTCCCGATGCCGAAAAGTTTCCGAAGGTGCGTGCATTTTATGAAGCCGCAGATTTAAACAATGTCCCTATACCTGGACTAACATCCGGTGATTTTCGCATAGTCGAAAATGGAATCACCATTCCTCCATCAAATATCATTCAAAAATGTTCTACCATTATTGACGGACCCGAGTTAAGCGTCGTATTGGTTATCGACAAGAGTGCATCGATGTCGGAACAAGTTGGCTCAAGACCGGAAGAAACGCGTTTCCGTTTTGTGAAACAAGCTTCAAAATTATTTGTGAGCTTATTGAATTTCATTGGCAGAACAAAAGTAGCCGTCGTTTCTTTTGATGGTCAATCATATTTGGAACAAGATTGGTCAAATAATCGAAATGCCATATTGAAAGCCATTGATTCTATTGAAATTGGTTCTGCTACGTATTATGATCCACCATTATTACATAAACAATGGGGTGCGATTACGCTTATAAAAGACAGATATGTGAGAGAGAATTTGCCCGCTACAGTAAAGAAGGTAATTATCTTTTTAACAGATGGCGAGCCAAATAAACCGCCAACCAGAGATACAATTCGAAAAGAATTGCTCGACAATGGTATTGCATTCTATGCAATCACTGCATATACAGGTATGAATAAAGATTTAGCTTCATGGGCAGAAATCACTGGTGGTGATCATTATGAGGCGAACTCAAGAGATGCTTTCTCAAAACTTCAGGAAATTTTCACAGAAATTGCAAAAAAATTGCAGGCAAAAGAAGTGTGTTATCTTGAATGGGATACACAAATGGGATGTAATGAAGAAAGTAGAACAAGGACAGTTCAGATAACACTTCAGAAGAATATAAATCTTGCTGATACTTCGACATATCAGGCTCCTGCAGAAAGTGTGATGGAATTAGCAGTAAATCCACCCATCGTTTCATTTGGAAATCCATCGATTAGTGCTTCTGTTGACAAAACTGTAAATGTAACTGCAAAAAATGGAAAACTTGTTATCACTGCTCCACCACCTGCACCTGCAGGGCCGGCAACATTTACTGTCATAACATTTAATGGAGCACCTTGGGATGGTTCAACACCCAAGACAATTGACTCCGGTAAAACAGCAATAATAGGCGTCCGTTTTACGCAAGGATCAACCTTAGACTTTAGACAAAGCGCGCTGAAATTATCTGGAACTCCATGCGATCCGCCATTAATTCCTCTTGTTGGAGGTGCTGCGGATATTGTATTGCTTGATCCTATTAATTCAGAGATTCGCTCTACCTGTAATGATTTAACAATTTTATGGGGTGGAGTTGATTCAACACAGGAAGTGATTATTCAGTATAGCTCTGACAATGGTACAAATTGGAGTTTATTGACTGATAAAGGTACTGGATTGAAATATGTATGGCCTTCTGATGAACTAAAAAAACTTAGCACGAAAGGACAATACAAAATTCGAGTAGGCTTGCCTCCATCTAAAACATATGTGTGGGCTAAAAATATTGGCGGAACACTCACTGACTCAAGCGTAAGTATTGCACTATCACCTGATGGACAAAACTCATTTATTGCTGGTGTTTTTGAAGGAGTAGGTTCTTTTGATTCAAAACCAATGAGCAGCGTTTCTGGAAGCAAGGATGGATATTTTGCAAGGCTTGATGTTGGAGGAAATGTTGATTTCGTAAAAGGAATTGGCGGACCAGGTGCAGATGCAGTTGCAGGGATAGCGGCTGGTGATAACCAAGTTGCTTATGCAACAGGACAATTCGTTGGAAGTGCGACATTTGGTTTTGTAAATAAAAACTCCGGCAGTTTAACAGGTAAAAACTTTTTCATGACTCGTATTGAACCTGATGGCGGAACTGTAATCGTGCAAGTATTGGGTGCAACTGCTACCAATCCTACCGCAGAAGCATATGGTGAACGCATCGCATGGGAACCATTCGAAAAACGAGTATATGTTGAAGGTCAATTCAAAGGTGTTTTGACAGCAACAATGCGTGATGGAACAAAAGCAACTATTACAAATAGATCACAACCACTCGTATGGAAACCATTTACAGCGATATTTGATCCATCAGGTAATTGGCTTGACCTACAACCTTCAAAGACACAAGGTAAGCCGTATACAACATTAACCGTCACAGATAAAGATGGATGTATTTACGAGACGGGTACATTCACCGGATCATTGACAAAGAATCCTGGAAATAAGACAATCAATTCTGCTGGACAAACCGACGGATTTATCACAAAGTTCTGTGGTACGCCATCAAGTCAATCTTCAAGCTTAGTATCATTCCCGCTAGCAAAAGCACGCTTATACAGCATTGATTCCAATATCAGATTCAATGTTGGTGTGACAGCTGTAGGAACACCGAAAGACAAAGTACTAAGTACTGGTATTTGTAATGACGGGAATTTGGATACATTCATCGATAGTGTTGGTGTTTCCGATCCCCAATTCAGTTTGAAGTCAGTGTTGAATGGCCGCCTCTTCCCTTCTGTGAATTGCGATACTGTTCCCATTGAAGTTCTTTTTACACCTACATCACCAGGCGATCATTGTGCAACGGTTACATTCTTTGCAACATGTTCACCCGTTGTCAAAATGACAATCTGCGGTACTGCAATTGAACCATGCGATTATGTTCATGTGACAGACACTGCATTTGCCAATACGCTTGTTGGTAGCAAAAAGTCAATGACAATTAAAGCTTTAGAAAATAAAAGCAATATTCTCATTAATGGTCAATTGAAAATGGGTGGAGCAAATCCAGGAGATTTCGCAATTACTGCATTCAGAATGATTGACAAAAATGGTAATCCTGCTCAAGGAGACTTGAATTCTAAATTGTTTACAATAAAGCCCGGTGGATATCTTGAAATAACCACTGAGTTTTCACCAACAGCAGTTGGTAAACGATTCGCATATGTTGATTTATCTCTCGATACAGTTTGCGTTGAAGCAAAAGTTCAACTTTCAGGAGAAGGCGAAGCTCAATTGACTGCATCAGCAACCGATGCACTTTGGGATTGCGTTCCTGTTGGCGGAAAAGATCGTAAAGATGTTGTGATTACCAATGATGGAAATAGCGAACTTTCAATCACTCAAATTTCACTATTGAAAAACAATGCTACATTCACATTGATTAATCCACCAGCTCCACCAATTAATTTGGCAAAAGGCCAGACAGTTAATGTTACAGTGGAATTTGCACCAACAGTTAATGCGAATGGATTATGGGACTCAGTATTGGTTACTGCAGTTTCAAAAGTTGACCCAAATATCAAAGCACCTGCATTTGGCGCACGTGTTCAAGGTAATGGATGTATTGGACTTCCTGAATATTCGAAGAACTGTTTTGACGATACAAGGATCGGTACAAAATCTTTACTCAAAACAAATGCATTCGTTATAAAGAATATTGGACAAGGTCCATTGAAAGTGATATCAATCAAACCAATAGCACCATTAGCATTTGAATCATTCTCACCTATTGGTCCATTCGATATTCCTCAAAATCAATCAAAAGATATATCTGCGATTTTTATTCCAAGGATTAAAGGTTTAGACAGTGGATATGTTGAAATTTTAACCGATGCCAAATCTACACCTGATACTTTTACGGTTTGTGGTACAGCATCTCTGCCGGATACAGTGATCAATTTTGGTGCAATCAATGCTTGTGAAACACCAGTAGTGCTATTGCCCTATCCAAATCTGAGCAGTTATCAAATGTCTACAACAAATACTGTAACCGGAGATGTTTCTTCTTTCAGTGTAAGTCCAATTGGAAATTTCAATATTCCAGCCAATACAAATCATAATTATCTTATTGCTTATACACCAGCAGGTCCAGGAGAAGACACTATTTCAGCACAGCTTGGTCAACGCAAGGTTACTGTCATTGGGAAAGCAGGTACAGTTCCATTAACCATTACTTCTTCTATCAATCCAGGACTTGTAACACCCGGACAAAAAGTAGTGTTTAAAGTCAATGCAGCAATAGGAAATGTTGGGACTGCAAATATCAATGCCATGGACATCCTGCTTAATTATGATCCAACAGATCTAAAATATTCAGGTACTGTACGTTCATTGAATGGTTGGTCATGGTCTGCAGTACAAACAGGAAATACTCTTACTGTCTCTGGTACAGGATCTCCTGGTCTTTCAGGAAACAAAGACCTATTTGAGATAGATTATGATGCATTTCTTGGTGACTCAACTGCCTTCAAGGTTGATGTTGAAGCAGTAACTACACCTGCTCTTGCGAAATGCCTTGTAATAACATCAACTGATGCTTCTTTGAAATTATCCCCAATATGTTTTGCAAATGGAAGATTCATTCGTGGATCAGGTACAGCATATTCATTTGGAATTTCAGGCAAGCATCCTGTATCAGACATCGCTCAGATAGATTATTCAATTGGTATATCTGGAAGTACTGTTATTGAAATGTACAATTCTATGGGTCAGAAAATACACACTCTACTCGAAGGCTTTGTACGCGAAGGTGAATATCAATTGAGCATAGATGCACATACACTTCCGGCAGGAATGTATACATGTATGATTAAATCTGGACCTTACTCATCGCAAATCCCGCTCATCATTTCAAAATGATGAAATACAAAAAGAGCCCGTTGATTTCAACGGGCTCTTTTTTTATCTTTGATCAGGGATCTCTTTATAAGTGACCCGATGATGTCGCATCCCCAATAAATTTCGAATAAAAGATTCTTTAATCTCATTGATTTCAGCCATTGTGAGTGGACATTCATCAAACTGTCCATCAATCATTCGCTCATTCACCAAGCCATTAAGAATAGCTTCAATATCTTCTTTTGTTTCTGCATTCTGGAGCCTGACAATTGCTTCAGCAGCATCTGCCAACATGAGAATCCCTGTTTCCTTCGTATTGGGCTTTGGACCGGTATATCGAAAATCATCATCATTCACAACTGTTGGTCCTTGCCCTGATTGAGAAAGCTCAATAGCTTTAGCATAAAAATGTTTAATTAACATTGTACCGTGATGCATTGGGATAAAATCAATAATGCGTTGAGGTATTTTATATTCTCTTGCAAGCTCTATACCATCTGTTACATGCTCTTTAATAATTGAAGCACTTTTTTTAGGTGATAAATGGTCATGCTTATTATCGATATTGATCTGATTTTCAACAAAGTATTCCGATTTGGGAATTTTTCCAATATCATGATACAATGCACCAACTTTCGCAAGCAATGCATTTGCATGAATCGATAAAGCAGCACTCTCAGCCAATCTGGCAATTGTCATTGTATGTTGAAAAGTACCGGGTGCTTTTTCATTCATCTCAATAAGTAAAGGATGTTCTAGTGAATCATATTCATCGAGTTTAAGATCGGTTGTAACTGGGAATATTCTTTCTAGTACATATAACACAGCAAATGTGAAAATAGGCGAGAATACAGCATTGCTTCCAGCAACTATCATTTGAGGAAGAATTTCATTCCAATCAAGTGAACGCTCTGCTCCAACAGAAAGAATACTTAATGAAATACCCAAGAACACATACGTAATAGATGCAAATAGTTGGGTTCTAGATTGAATGTCGCGAACACTGTATGCAGCAACCATACCTCCAATCATCATAGCAAGACCAACTGAATAATCACTACCCCTTACACCTGCAATAAGTAATGCCATTACAACAGTACTATAGAATGCAGTCCTAGAATCATAGACGATTGCAATCAGCATTGACAAAGCAGGGACTATTACTCCATATTCAAGTGGATATAAACTATTGACATAGACAGTAATCCAAGCCAATATTGGTGCTACAATAATAATACTGAATAGACCAAACAATTGTTGGGTGTTGGCATAAATTGAGGGTCGAATAAAATATAGATAGAGAACCATCATTGATAGAATCAAAAAAGCATGTCCAATGCTACCTAACAAAATCACCCATGAATACGCAGTATTTCCAGTATTTGCCCTATTGTTTACATACGATTGCACCTTTAGCGCAGACAGTCTGTCGAAACGCTCACCTTTTCGAATCAATATCTCACCAGCTCGAACAATCCCTAATGTAGTTGGAACAGACGCCAATCTTCCTTGTTTGAATTCTTGAGTAAGTTCTTTTGATATTAAATAACGAGGAGAGATTATCTCAAATAATATATTCTCTACCTTTTCCATGACTTGTAATTGCAATCTATCACCGAAGAGATTTCCTAAATACTTCTCCAATTGCAATGAGTCAGAAAATATGGTCTTCGATAATGGAATATCAATTCTTGATGAGGTTCTTACAAATACTGTATCAGACAAACCGGAAAGATGAGCAGAAACAAGTGGTCTTTTATCATAGAATTCAGTTAGAATATCAGCTTTATTTTTTATCAGTATCTGAGCAATCGTATTTTTAGATTGTAGTGTAAAATTATCTAGTATTGTTTTAATACGATCAGAAAGTGGATTCTGATCATCTATTTGATCATTTTCGCAGGCAACAATTAAAGCTGACAGCAATTTGTCTGTTTCTTTTCTAGCATTTGACTGTTCAATCGACACAAATGGAGTATTTTTAAGTATCGTTTGCTTTTCCTGTTCAATCTCTGGTTCAGGACGTAAAATGGCAAATGGAAATTCTGCCTTGATGGATTCATTCATCCATAAGACGCCAATATTTACTTGCCTGACATCTTCCCCATTTTCATTGATTGCTCTTTGATTTGGAAACATCAATCCAATAAACAGAACTAGTCCTATAATACCCAGAACCCGAAGGGTCTTTGACGAAAGGGTCGAGACCGACATATCTACGTCTTGCAATTCATTGCTTTTCAATTGTTCAAATAAGGTCTTTTGTTTAGCCATGGTTTTTCTCACTAGAGATCATCAATGCAATATTGAAGCGCAATTTGCCATGAAAATCCCAAATTCAAATGATAGAATACCTCTGCATTCAATGCCATTTCATCAATCTGAGTACTAAAGCCAATTGTACCTGACCGATGCAAACTTGTAAATCCAACATGTATCTGAGTGGTTTCCGACATGAAATAAGCACATCTTGGTCTTAAACCCGAGCCATAGGCTGATGAAACAATATCCACATCGACTGCAAATTCGTCAATTGAAGCTAATCCACAACCTACTATGAGCATTGGATTTGTTATATCATTTTTCCTCAAGCCACCACCAAATACTATAGGGGTTTGAAAACAAGAGGAAATTCTGAGATAATCATCAATGTTTAGTAGGCTTCCAAATCCAATCGAACATTGAATTGGGTTTAAGGGACTGCCATCAATTGATACAAATTCGTATTTCATCATGATACCGAGTTGAATTGGTATATTCTGCCCTTTCCAGGCACCTGACAATTCAACCTGCAAAGATGAATATTCATCCACTTGCATGATGTGTGTACTACAATGTGCTGGAAATAAAGCTGAATCTAGAGGTAAAGGACCACATATTCCATAATGAGATAACTCTCTTATCCCAAATGCAGATGGTTGTATTGATAATCCAAGATGGCGAGATTGAATAATCCCCAATAAGGCAGGATTAACAATGTCACAGCTATAGCTCCGTGTCAAACCTGTTGAATTTTCATGAATGGTTGAAAGTGTTGATTGCCCATAAGAATACGATACAAAAAAGTTGCCGATGGTCATCAAGCATAGTATTTTCGTAAGATAATTCTTTTGATTTCTAGGTGTTTTCATTCCATGCGAACTTTCATCTTTTCCCTTATTTTTTGTGCACTTCAACATCTCCCCTTTCTTCAATCGCAAGAAATAGCGTTACAGGTCAATGTAGATTTACAAAATATCTCATTCGACAATCGAATAGATATTCAAAATCTCAAACAGGATTTACTTAATTATATCAATAATCAACGCTATTCTGATCAGGATTGGGACAAGCCTAAAGTGCCTGTCGACATAGGAATTACGATTACTGCTCGAGGTTCCAACAATACCTATTCTGCAATTCTTACTGTAATGGCCTATACTGTTCTTGAAAATGGATCAAGATCAATATTGATGCGAGCAATGGATAAGCAATGGACATTTGAATATGCTCCCGGTAATATGATGTCTTTCCAAGCAAACAGATTTAATACATTATCATCTCCTATAGATTTCTATATGCTTATGTCTATAGGATTGTTTTTGGATACTTATGGGGAATTGGATGGATCTCCATTTTATGAAAAAGCAAAAGTGATTTGCAGAGCTGGTGCAGGTGCTAATATTTCAGGTTATCCTGCGACACCCGATCCATCTGTTCCTTCAAAACTAGGATTCTCAACTGAGGCTTCCGATTTGTTATATGAAGAATTTAGAAAACTCATATTCTCTTATCATTTTGACGGAATAGAAGCAGTTAATGCCAATAAATCTCAGGGGCTTGCAATGCTCGCTATCATCATCGAGCAAATGGCACAATTCAAAAAGTCAAAGGTGACAATGAGAAGTCAATTCATGGAATCATTTTTCAATTCTAAATATCAAGAACTAGCAGATCTCTTCAAAGGATATAGCGATCCCCAATTATTCTCAAATCTATCTCAGCTTGATCCTGCAAATTCATCTGTGTATCAATCTGCTAGAGAAAATAGATGAACAACAGAATAGATTTACGGAGTGATACACTCACAACCCCTACCCTATCAATGCGCCAAGCGATGGCTGAAGCTCATGTAGGCGATGATGTCTATGGCGAAGATCCAACAGTAAACAGACTTCAGGATATGATTGCCGACTTATTTGGCAAAGAATCTGCATTATTTGTTCCGACGGGAGTCATGGGAAATCAGATTTCAATAGCCGTTCATACACAAAAAGGTGATGAAATAATCGTTGAAAGTGAATCGCATTTATTTCACTATGAAACTGCTGCTCCTTCCGTCATTTCAGGCGTTCAAATGTATTGCGTACAAAGTCATAAAGGCGAGATGCATCTTGAAGATATCAGTCTAGCAACTCGTTCATTAGAATACTATTTTCCAAAAACTGCATTGATTTGCATTGAGCAAACTCATAATAGACATGGCGGTACAGTGCTTTCATTGGACTATATGAAATCGCTGCATACTTATGCCACTGCACAACACCTCCCAATTCACTGCGATGGTGCAAGAATATGGAATGCCTGTGCTGCTACAGGTATTGAACCACAAGAATATGGCAAATATGCAGATAGCTTTTCGGTATGCCTTTCCAAGGGATTGGGAGCACCGGTTGGCTCGGTTATTCTTGGCTCAAAAGCATTCATTGAACAAGCTCGCCACTGGAGGAAGCTCATTGGTGGAGGAATGAGGCAGGCAGGAATCTTAGCAGCGGCTGGTATTCACGCTATTGAACATCACCGTCCGATGCTGGAAGAAGATCATCTACATGCCCAACTATTCGCATCATATATTACCTTGAATTCAGGTTGCAGGATTGCGAATTCTTCTGGAACAATTGATAGCAATATCGTCATCATTGATTGCGGAAAAGGATTAGACCCACAATTATTGATATCCAAATGTGCGGAAAAAGGATTATTTATCTCAATGAGCAGAGGCACTTGTATTAGAGCAGTGTTTCACAGAGAGATATCTATGAAAGACATTAAACCAGCAGGTGAGATATTTTGTTCTACATTTGAATCATTACAGTAATCAATATGAGCAATAATGATTCCAGAAATAGAGAGATAACCCCCTCATTGTATAGACATGCAATCAGCGGTAGAGTAAAAACATTCGAGGTCGATCGCCAGAATATTGTTCATAATGTAATATACATGTATTGGCTTGAGTATGCTCGAGTAGAATATGTACGATCAATTGGAATTATCATAGAGCCAACAACATTTATTGACCATCATACATTTGTGGTAGCCAAAACTGAAGTGCAATATCTTGCTCCTGCATTGTTTGATCAGGAATACACAATCTTTACAAGAATTTCTTCAATTGGAAATACATCATTTGTATTTGATCAATTTGTTCAAAGCGCTAAAGATTCAACAATCTATATTATAGCACAGTCAGTTTTGGTTCAATTGAATCCTCAAACAAAAGAACCTCTGCACATTTCTAAAGAGTTTCGTGATAGAGTGGCTAATTATGAAATACACTCACAAGTGATTGGGGTTTAAATGAGATTATTTATTACAATTTTTTCCTTCATATGTGTATTCATTAGTGAGTTACAGTCTCAAGAAGCAAAACCGACATGGTATATTGGACCCTATGGTTCATTATTGTATTCTATTCATGAAACAGAGTTTCTAGAGTTACCTGGTTATCCTGCATGTTGCACTGAAAATAGATCAGGGAACGGCTTAGGATATGATATTGGTTTGCTTTTACATATTCCTATGCAAGATATAGGATTACGATTCTATCTCGGAATGAATAGTCCATCAGGCACCATCTATGCTGATCAAAAGATTGGCAATCAATTCCTAAGAAATACTCAACCACCATTCGACACCATAGCTAGAGATATTTTGGTTCGACATCAAATTGATGCAACTATAACCGCTCTTTCATTGCGCCCTATGGCAACTTTTCCTGTTCCTTTTGGCGGAGATATCATTGCAGGTCTAGGTTTCTCATATATTCTAACAAATTCATTTTCTCAACAAGAACAACTCATTTCGCCTGACAATGCATCATTCATTGATGGAAGAGGGATCAGAAATGAATCAAGTGGCACAATACCAAATACATCGCTCTTTCAAACTTCAGCCATTGTTGGGTATTCACATAATCTTCCAATTTCAACTACCTCGCGACTTATTCCATTTATTGAATATCATCATCCATTACAATCATTAACATCCTATACTTGGAATATTAAAAAGATTCAAGTTGGTTTAGCGCTCAACTTTGGTATTATTCCTTATCACAAACCCATCATCAAAACTGACACTATTATACAAAGAGATACTATCTTACAAACATCTCCAACAATTGCTCAAGACAGTATTGGCTTAATAGATAGAACTATTCGTAACATAGAGGGTATTGTTGAAAGTGGGCTTCGCGTGGATACATTATTTGTAAAAGAACGATATATCTTTATAAAACAAGTGATCCCACAATACAATGGCGGAATCATGGCTGTCGGCCTAGACAATAATGGCAATATGATCCCCAAACCAATCATTAAGATTGAAGAGTGGGAACAAATTGAAACATTTCCTCTTCTCCCTTATATCTATTTTGATGAAGGTTCATCTGATTTAGGTGGAACTTCACAACATCTATTACTACCTTCAGAAATTGCCCTTTTCAATGAAGATTCTCTGCCATCATCAACCTTGGATATTTATCGTGATGTCCTTAATATCATTGGCAAAAGACTGAAAGAACAAGCATCAAAAACGACAATCGCAGGTTATCGCAATGAATCCATAAATGAAAAGGGACAAGAGCTTTCAAAAGCAAGAGCAGAGGCAGTGAAACAATATTTAACTCAAACCTGGGGTATCAATAATAATCGCTTACCAATTCAATTTGGAGGATTACCACCAATTCCTTCTAATAATCAATCCAAAGAAGGACTCATAGAGAATTCAAGAGTCGAGATTCAATCACAAGATCAAGCATTATTGGCACCACTCAAGAAGAAAACAATCATAAGAACCATGAATCCCCCTTTATTGGCAATCAAACCTACAATTGGTGATGAAACTCCAATAGAAACTTGGAACATACATATAAAGGATTCAAAAGATACTGTCTATTCCATATCTGGAAAAGGAAGACTCCCCGATTCAATGTTTACATGGCAAATATCACCATCAGATAATATGACTGATGAACCATTTAATGTACATTTTTCTGTTCTGGATACAAATAATAGAACTCATAATTGGTCAACAACAGTTATAACAGATCGGATAACACTGAAGAATAAAAAGGAATTGCGCATTAATGATACACTTATTGAAAAATTTGCCCTCATTTTGTTTGAGTTTAACAAATCTTCTTTGAGTCTAGCAAATCAATCCATAGTCAAGCAGATTCGAGAATCAATCAAAGAACAATCGATAGTCACCATAATTGGACATACTGATATAACCGGTGAAAAAGAATATAATGCTCAATTATCACAGGCAAGATGCAAGGAAGTTCAACGATATCTCGGCTTGTCAGTTAATAAAGTCGCGATAATTCCAAATGGTGAGGAAGCTTCGCCATTTGACAATAATTCTCCACAAGGAAGGGCCTATTCTAGAACGGTATTCGTTGAAATAAGAACGCCAATTGCCAGATTGAATAAATAAGCATATTTCATTACGCTCATTCACTCCAATTCTCTAAATTTGCCCTATATCATTATGTTTTCCGCCTCGGATTGAACCTCAATGTCCTACACAAAATTGTCAGCTCCTGAAAAAGGTCAAAAAATAACCGTCAATTCCGATGGTTCCTTGAATGTTCCCCATAATCCAATCATCCCTTTCATCCATTGAATGGTTTGAAATTTACGCAGGAGAGAAAGCAAATGATGTGTACGGACCAAATACTTGGCTCCCTGAAGACACTTTAACTGCTCTCCGTGAATATGTAGTAGGAATAAAGGGTCCTTTGACAACCCCCGTTGGTGGTGGTATTCGCTCTATCAATGTCGCTCTTCGCCAAATGATGGATCTCTATGTTTGCCTTCGCCCTGTACGATATTTCCGCGGAGTGCCTTCACCTGTAAAGCATCCTGAATTAGTGGATATGATCATCTTTCGGGAAAATACCGAAGATATCTATGCCGGAATTGAATTTAAAGCAGGCGACAATGATACTGCAGAGCTTTTGGGATTTTTGGAATCTCACTTCCCTGCTTTCCACAAGAAAATTCGTTTTGGCTCAGAAGCTCCAAATCTTGTTGGCCTTGGAATTAAACCAGTTTCAGCTCCAGGCTCCAAGAGACTCATCCGTGCAGCATTGAAATATGCTATTTCCCAAAACAGAAAGAGTCTCACATTGGTGCATAAAGGCAATATCATGAAATTTACTGAAGGTGCTTTCAGAGATTGGGGATATGAGCTTGTGAAAGAAGAGTTTTCAGATGTTGCCATTGGATGGGATGATTGCGGAGGAAATCCTGGAAATAAATTACTTGTTAAAGATTCCATCGCTGATGCATTCCTTCAACAAATTCTCACAAGACCTGCTGAATATGATGTGATTGCCACACTGAATCTCAATGGAGATTATGTAAGCGATGCATTGGCAGCACAAGTTGGTGGAATTGGGATTGCCCCCGGCGCAAATATCAATTATGACAATGGTTATGCAATTTTTGAAGCAACACATGGAACAGCTCCAAAATATGCAGGTCTTGATAAAGTAAATCCCGGCTCAGTAATACTATCCGGCGAGATGATGTTCAGATATATGGGCTGGAATGAAGCAGCTGATTTGATTATAAAAGGTATGGATGGCGCAATCTCTGCCAAAACAGTTACATATGATTTTGCCCGATTGATGGAAGGGGCAACAGAAGTGAGCTGTTCTGCATTTGGCGATGCGGTCATCAAGCACATGTAATAACGTTAGAGAAAACATTTAGGGGAGACGCGTACAAGCAAGGCATTCGCGTCTCTTTTTTTATACACAAATACTTTTGCATCGAACATGGCAGCAAAGAAGACGAAATACATTTTTATTTCCGGAGGCGTACTTTCCTCATTGGGTAAAGGCATTGCATCAGCATCATTGGGGTTATTGCTGAAACAAAGAGGATTATCCGTAACCATCATGAAATTTGATCCATATATCAATGTTGATCCAGGGACGATGAATCCACAGCAACATGGCGAAGTATATGTAACAGATGATGGCGCAGAATGCGATCTCGATCTTGGGCATTATGAGCGATTTCTTGATGTAGATGGAACAAGAGCTAATTCAGTATCTTCCGGTCAAGTGTATTTTGAAGTAATTCAAAGGGAGAGACAAGGTCAATATTTAGGGAAAACTGTTCAGGTTATTCCTCATATCACTGATGAGATAAAAAGAAGAATGACCATTTACGATAAAATGTTTGACATTGTCATCATTGAGATTGGAGGGACAGTAGGCGATATAGAATCATTACCATTTATGGAATCAGTTCGCCAATTGTGCATGGAAAAAGGCCCAAAGAGTACATTGAACATTCATTTAACATATGTGCCGTATATAAAATCAGCCGGAGAACTCAAAACCAAACCCACACAACATTCAGTAAAGATGTTAATGGAAATGGGGATCAGGCCAGACATACTCTTATGTAGAACTGAACAAACGATTACTAAAGATTTAAAAAGCAAGATTGCATTATTCTGTAATGTTGAAGAAGATTCAGTGATTGAAGTGTTGGATGCTGAAACCATCTATGAAGTACCAATGAGTCTGGCGAAAAGGAATTTAGATCAAATTGTATTGAGAAAGTTTTCAGTTTCACCAGGGAAAATAGATCTTGAAACATGGATCAAGTTTGTCAATCGCATTAAGCAACCAAAACACACTGTAAATATTGCTCTTGTTGGAAAGTACAATCAAGTCAAAGATTCATATAAAAGCATTCTTGAAGCTTTTGTTCATGCAGGTGCAATCAATAATGCAAAAGTAGATATTACTTGGATAGATTCTGAATCCATAACCAAAAGTAATGTAGCGTCTATTTTGAAAGGTATGCAGGGTATTCTTGTTGCTCCGGGATTTGGTTCCAGAGGGATTGAAGGCAAAATTGAAACTATTCGTTTTGCAAGAGAGCAAAAGATTCCATTTTTTGGAATTTGTCTAGGCATGCAATGCGCAGTCATTGAATTTGCTCGAAATGTAGCAGGTATCAAAGATGCTCATTCCGCTGAGTTTAAAAAAGGAAAGGATTTGGTTATTCATTTGATGTCCACCCAAAAACAAGTAACCGAAAAAGGTGGCACAATGAGATTAGGGTCTTATCCTTGTACTATACGAAAAGGCACCATTGCTCATGCTGCTTATGGAACTGATTCAATCAATGAACGACATAGACATCGCTATGAATTCAATAATGCATACAGAAAAACACTAGAAGATCATGGAATGAAATTGAGCGGTGTTTCTCCTGATACAACATTGGTAGAGATTATTGAGTTGAAAAATCACCCATGGTTTGTGGGGGTACAATTCCACCCTGAATATAAGTCAAGGGCAGTGAAAGGACATCCCTTGTTTATTAGTTTTATTAAAGCAGCACTTCAGAAAAAATAATGGTTATCTGAATGATTGACCTTTCCATTCTACATTTTTTTTCAACAAAAGAATGGCAACCATTATTTCGATAAATATCATGAATATCATCCCGGGAATTATCCACGGAAGTTGACTCAGCCTTTTCAGAGCATGCAATGAAGGAAGGATGAGTAAACAATCGCATAGTATCCTCATTCCAATGATAGTACCCATTCCGGTCATGTCCCCTTCAAGAAAAGAAATTAACAATCCACCCCAAAACACAAAGGCAAATAAAACAAAAAGATGCTTTTTCCAGCCTAATGCTTCCGAACCCCTCACCCAGCGATGTTGTTGACTAACAAAACTCTTCCAATTCAAGCAAGGCATTGTTTGTACGGTATTCGATGCATTTATTGGATAATGCACGGTATACCCTTTACTTGTTACCTTCTGAAGCAATTGTAAATCTTCTGTTACGGAGAATGATATTGCAGGATATCCGCCTATCTCCTTATACACTGATTTACGTATTGACAAATTATTTCCAAAGCAGCCAAGAGGCATACCCAGGGATAATCCTGCTGATGCAAGGGTATGGTTCATCAGCCATTCCATATCTTGCAAATGATCAAAGCTCGTATGAGCGGAGATAGTAGTAAAGCCTGCTATCATTGCTACGGATTCCTTGTCATACATAGTCTTAACATTTTGTATCCAACCTGCAGGAAAGGTGCAATCAGCATCTGTCATCATGATGATATCCCCTTTTGAAACTTCTATGCCTGCATGTAAAGCTCCCGGCTTGCCTCGCAGATTACCAGTCCTTTCTTGTTCCAAATGAACTGAAGTTATTCTGCTATCTAGCTGTGAGTATGATTGTATTATTTGTTTCGTGGAATCCGAAGATCTATCATTAACAATGATAAATTCTACATCATTTCCTTCATATTGAATCAAAGAATCCAAACATGAAGGTAATAATTGCTCTTCATCTCTTGCGGGAACTACTACTGAAACAGTGAGGGTATTTTGAGCGCGGGATAATGAACCGATTCTCCTGGATCGAATAACTCCTATTGCAAAAACCACTGTTTTTGCTATAAAGAGTGTCAGAACGAGGTCTATAACAGACATACGATCACTCAAAGAATTGAAAGCCAATTAAAGAAAATGGCACTATGATTTGTTGCCAGATGCAAGCCTACCAATACTATGATATTCAAATCCTTCTGATGCAATCACTTCAGGATCAAATAAATTTCGACCATCAAAAATCAAATGATGTTTCATTGATTTACGCAATACAGAAAAATCAGGCTTTCTAAATTCATTCCATTCCGTTGCAATGATCAATGCATCAGCATTTTGTAGCGTATCATATGCTGAATGAGCAAAATGAATTGCTTCTCCATAAATTGCTTTTGTATTTGGCATGGCCTCTGGATCATATGCAGAAATGCTTGCACCTTTTTCCAGGAGTTTGTCAATGATTGTATATGCCGGTGCTTCCCTAACATCATCAGTATTGGGTTTAAAGGAAAGACCCCACAATGCAATCTTTACTCCATTGATTTCTGGTATTCTATGAAGAACTTTTTCAATAAATCGATGGATTTGCTTGGCATTTGCTTCTTCAACAGCATGTATTATGCCTAGAGGAGTCCCAACAGCATCAGTTGAATGAATGAGTGCCTTTACATCCTTTGGAAAACAACTTCCCCCATACCCAATTCCAGCGAACAAAAATCGTTTCCCAATTCTAGAATCAGAACCAATTCCAATCCTTACATTTTCAATGTCAGCACCAATAGTTTCACAATATTCAGACAATTCATTCATAAATGAGATTCGCATTGCCAAAAAACAGTTTGCTGCATATTTGGTGATTTCGGCGCTCTTTTCATCCATGACATATATAGGATTACCACTACGAAGGAATGGCTCATACAAATCACGCATTATATGTTCGGCTTTGTGATTTGATGTACCAACTACGACACGGTCAGGCTTCATGAAATCTTCAACGGCAAATCCCTCTCTGAGAAATTCAGGATTGCTTACTACTTCAATGTCAAACCCTGGAGCTGCATTTCTACAAATTGAACGAACTTTATCAGCAGTTCCAACAGGTACTGTACTTTTATTGACCAGAATGCGAAAATCAGTGATTTGTTCTCTCTTTATAATTTCTGCAATATTCTTTGCAGCGTCCATGACATAATTCAAATCAGCCGAACCATCTTCGCCAGGAGGAGTCGGTAAACATAAAAATAGAATACCACATTGTTTTACTGCTAATTGAATATCAGTCGAAAATTTCAATCTTCCATTACTAATATTTCGTTCAATGAGATGTTCAAGTCCTGGTTCATAAATGGGCATTTTGCCTTGTAGTAGTTTCTCAACTTTTTGTTGGTCAACATCTATGCAAAGAACATTATTTCCACTTTCAGCGAAACAAGTACCTGTGACTAAACCCACATAACCTGTTCCAATGATTCCAATCGTTTGTGACATATTACGGTTGATTCAGAAGTTTCAAAATGACGAGCGCCAATATAACAAGGGCGCATAAGGATAGTGCAAATTTAATGAAACTACGGGCTACTTTAAGCACAATTAAGAGGACAATTATCCCAATGAGCAAGAGGATTATCATGGGGATTTGTTCAAAAATTGGGAGTATTTGGGCAGATTCAGTCATCTTGGTGAGAGTTTAACTAGGCTTGAAGGTAAATGTTATAGTACCTGTCATTTGAATGTCAGAATCCAATCTATTGAACTTCCATTTCTTCAGTGTTTTCATGGAAATGCCTTCAAGACTAGGGTCTCCTTTCGTCATAGGCCTCATTTCACCTACTGAGCCATCCGGATTGACAGTGAAACGAATGCGTATTGATACCAATTTGGTTAACGCATCAGGACTAGGTGGTAATACTTTGTTTAGGACTGTCCGATTTCCTCCACCACCCCATTCAATATCACCGAGCCCCATGCCTTTCCCAATACCATTTCCTTTATTACCCAATCCTGTTCCATCACCTTTGCCTGCACCAACTGAAGTGCCTTTACCTTTCGTTGAGTCTTTGTCTGTTTTATTGCTTTCAGAAATATCCTGCTTAGCAATTGGTTGCGAAGTGGATAATGGGTCTTTTGCAGAAGTACTTGACTTAGTTTTTCCAGCATCTTGTAATGGATTTTCTGCTTTAGATCCTACGGATGCATCCCCTTCTTTGGATAAATTTCCTTTGCTTTTTCCTGTACCATCGCCTTCACCAAAATTCAGCAAGACAATTGGTTGATAATTAACTTCTTGTTTGAGTGGCTCAATTGTAATTGTTGTATAAGAAAACCAGATCAATAAGATGAGCATGATGAAAAAGGCAATTGCAAAACCTCGAGCGGCATAACGATCCCATAGCACCTTAAAATTTATGGTGAATTGCGTATCATTATATCGCTCTCTCAATTGCATAATGTTCTCACTTTACTCTTTCTACCCAAGCATTTACATAGCCTGCTTTTTTAGCAGCACTTTCTGCTTCGTTTCGTTCAGAAAATCCACCGAATCGAACACGATACCATGTTTTTCCATTTAAAGATCTTTTACTCAAAAACGCAGATGATACACCTTTTGATTTGAGCTTCTTCAAAGCAGCATCAGCTTCCCCTTTTGAAATACTAGCCATTACTTGTACTGAATACTCTGTACCTGATGTTGTAGTATTGACCACTTTTGAACGCTGTTCTTTTGATTTTTTTGGGGTATCAACAAATGTCTCATTGAATACCTGTTGTTGATCTTTCTTTGGCTTGCCTGGATTTGAAGTGACTTTAGGTCGAACTTGATCCTTTTTGGCAAGTATAATCTTTTTAGGTGCTACTACCTTAGGCATTGGCTGAGGCTTCGGTTGCTGCACTACCTTGGGCATCGGCTGAGGCTTCGGTTGCTGTGCCACTTTTGGAGCTTCTTTTTGAGCTTGATCTTTTTGTATTGAGGGCGCATTATTTCCTTGAGCTTTATCATTATACTCTGGATAAGATTTTGCCGGCACAGGATCTGGAGGAGCTACTTTTTTAACAGGTGCTTTTTCCTCTACAGGAACTTGATCAGTAATTGGTTCTTCTATATTCTGTTCTGTTCTTTCATTATTTCCAATGCTTTTGCCTTGAGCAAGTTGCATCTTAGCTAGATAATCTTGGACCAGTGCCAATGAATCTTGTTCTCTCGTTTGATTTATAATCTGTTTGTCTTTTTCAATTGCTTTCTCTACATCTGTCATTGTATCAGTAGCAATGGCAATATTATCTTTATCAGAGGATTTTTTTGAGCTTGGAAGTACAAACCATAGCATTGCTAACACAGCCAAGGTAATGATCGCTATTAGTCCAATTTTCTTAGATGATGTTGTTTCTTCTTCAGCGACCCCTTCTGGTTGAACATAGGAAATAAACCCTGAATGAGATTGTCCTTCTGCTTGCGAGGAGTTTCCTTGTTGTCCTTGGGCTGCGGACTGCTCTTGCTGTCCACGATTAAATGTCTGATTGTCGGATTCACCGAATCCTCCAAATTCATCATGTGATTGTTGTTGATCGCTCATATGGCAATGTCCTTGTTAAAAAAGATATCTTGCACCTAATGCCACAAATGTTCCCCTTTCACGGAATCTATTCCAAAGATACACTGAAGCATTGAAAATATTGTCAATTCGTACATATGCTTCTACATTTTTTTGAACTTGATAATTCAACCGAGCATTCGCCATAATATAGGATGGAATCTCATATTTGGCTTCTTTGTCCACTGTTCTAGCACCCAGGTGCTCAATTGAAAAAATTGATTGCAATGAACTTGTAAGCATACGTTCATATCGTAAGCCTATTGTAAGCGGTGCAATCATTGGGATTGGATTGCCGCCTTCAGTTTGAGTACTAAATGTGTATGAAGCATATCCATTTATTGTACCTTGATGCTCGATGCTATATTGATTCTCTATTCTTGCATCCAACACAGTACCAGAAATATATGTTATATCAAAGCCGGCAAATTGCAATGCCTCAGTTGAATTTGGAGTTATAACCGGAATATTGGATGAAGTTCTGTAAGACAATTTTATTGAAGAAGTCATATCAACTGTTGGATGCCACTGCAACATGGGAGAAATACTCAAATCATCTCTTTGAAATGATATAATCGGTGTATTCACAAGGTATGGATTCAGATTGAGCATCGTAGAGAGAGACGTATTATTCAAACCTGATCGAATATTGAGATATGCAGTAAATTCTGTGGCGAGTGTATAATCAATATCACTCGATAGTGTAAATGCTCCAAAATATACACCATTTGAATTCATGGCTGATTGGAGTCCGGCCTTACCACGAATGGTAATATCTCCTTTTGTCCAGATCGTAGATGCACCTGCTTCGATAAAATTATATGATGATGTATCTCCATAGGAATGTAAATCTATCATCAATGAGGTGGTAACTGGCATTCCTACAATTGAGGCTGTTATATCTGCAAAACCTTTGATTCGAGTATCTGAGAATGAATTGGTATCAGTCGACATTGCCAGAGATTGGAATTGAGCACCCATTGAGTATGAATACTCACTAATCATACCTTTCACGTCAACATGTGCATTGAGATCATTTATTGAGCGCTCAACCATAAATTGATTGGCTACGCCAAAGAGATTATAGGAAGAAGAAGAATACGATATTCCTGATTCTGTTCGACTACCTCCAAAAAAAACAAATTTTTTCGGAGCATCGTAGCTTGCCTGCAGCGATATCCCTGATTTGGTATACTCGGCATTATTGATATGTCCCGAACTACTTTCCAATGTTCCAAATATGTCTATTGCAAATCCCCCCGCTGAAAGTGAATATCCTGCATTGAGTTTCGGGGTTACAAATATTCCAAATTCTCCAATTGCATATCCTTTCACTGAATATGGTTTGAGCGCACTAGCAGGTAAAGGTACCGATGGTAGAAGTGGAACCGGAATTTTTACATCAGTATTGATTGAATCAAGTTCTGCTTTTGTTAGCATACCGGGTTTTGACGGTTTCATTTTCAAACCGCCTTTGATATCCGCATTTGTTTTTCCGGTTATTACAAATTCTTGTAAATCCAGTTGTTGATCTGCAGAGTTTTTATTGTCTTGTGCAAACAAAGCAACGGACATAAATAACCATAGTATGCATGTCATCTTCATGGCTTTGCCTTTGGAATTCTCTTCAATCTTGCAGCAGCAGATTTACCGAAGTCATCGTCAGGACGTAATGTTGACAATGTTTGAAATACTTCTTTTGCTGCATCATAGTTTTTGATTGTTTCATAGCAGTCTCCTAAACCTAGAAGAGACAATGAGAACCAATCTTCAATAGAGCTAAATTGTTCACGAACTCCCAAGAATGCTGTAATAGCATTGTCATATTCTTTTTGTTTCATCCAGAGTTCACCAATTCTATATTGCGCTTCTGCAGCGGCTGTAGGATTATCAATGCGCTTTGCCAATGGCTTAAAATGAATCAATGCACTATCATACATGAGTCTTGCTCGATAATACATTGCAATTCTATAACGCGATTGATCACCATATTCAGTATTTGAATATGTATCAGCTGTCAAAGCATAATATCGCAATGCACTAAGTGAATCCCCAAGTGAACTTGCTATTTGCGCTCTCTCAAATCCTGCTTGAGCGGATGCCGGATTTTCAGGAAACTCAGTCATTACATTTCCAAAGACAGTGTCTGCCTCTCGAAGTCTCTGATCATTGACTTTCATCAAACCAATTTCCAATAATGCCAATGGCGCATATTCACTTTTCACATATTTCTTGAATACATCACGCCATGACTGTTCTGCTTTTGCTGCTTCGCCTAAACTTGCAAAACTCTTTCCAAGGTAGAATAATGCTTCGGCATTTCGTTCCATATCAGAATTGGATTTGAGAAATGCTTCATATTCAGCAATTGCACCTGAATAATTCTTACCATTGTACAAGCTTAAACCACGATTCATGAGTAAATCTTTTGCAATGTCGGAATCTGGATTTTTTGTGATAAAATCATCCACGATAACCTTAGCTTCATCAATTCTCCCTAAAAACTCAAGGCAATATTGGATGCTTTTTACCGCTTCTCCTGCCAAGGGAGATGAAGAATATTGGTTTTTCACTATGGTATATGATGAAATTGCTTCATCATATTTTTCCATATTATAATATGCATCTGCAATTGTATAATGAGCTCTTGCAGCAAGTTGTGTTGAAGGATAATGCACAAGCAATGATTTCAACTCTTCAATTGCTTCTGCATATCTGCGTTGTTGGAATAAAGTCCAACCTACAGAATATAATGCCGAAGCAGACAAAGGGGATTGAGGGTAAGATCTAGCAAATGTTCTAAATGCTTTAATCGCTCCATCAAAATCATCCATCCTGTATAGTGCCTGACCATATTGATATGCGGAATATTGTCCTTCCTCTGTGCGAGGCCCTTCATTCATTGCAGATTTATACGCTTGCGCTGCATCTTTATACTGCTTCAATACATAATGACCATCCCCTTTTCTAGCCATAGCATCCGTTGCAAAGCGAGTTTGCGGGAATTCTTTCACCAGCTTTGAAAATGATTGAGAACTTTGGGCAAATTCCCTTCTCCTAAACTGTGACCAAGCTATCCCATAGTAGCTCTCTTCTCTGCGGTTACTTATTGGAAAATCGCTGATCAGCTGTTTGTAAAATTCTTCGGCATTCTTGAGTAGATCAGTTCTGTAATACGATTCTGCAAGCCAAAATAATGCCTGATCTTTTCTTGTATCTTTTTGATGTTCACCGAGAAATGTAGACAGTTCAATAATTGCATCTCTATATTGTTCATTTTGATGCAAAGATATTCCTTGTTTCAATCTGGCCTCAGCTAAAATAACCTCCCTATTTTCCAATTCTCTCTGCGACATGGTGAGTGCTATTCTTTCTGCAGATGCATATTCCCTTGCTGATTTTCCGAATTGATCCTGATCATGATAGACACTACCCAATAGCAAATGTAATTTTACCAATAATGCTTTTTCTTGTGTTTCACGCACAGCTCGTTCACATGTCTTTTTGGCTGTTTCTAGCTCATTATCTTCATAAGCCAATTGTCCATATTCCATCAGAGCTTGCGCAATAAAAGGATAACCGGTTTGCATAGTGAGAGCAGAAAACTCTTTTTTAGCTGCACTCCTTTCCCCTTTTTCTTTTTGTATGAGAGCGTGATATAGAAGCGCACCAGACTTTAATAATGCATGTTCATCTTTTGCTGAATCAATAACATATTGATAATATGTCTCGGATTTGGGATACTCTTCTAGATTATATGCAGCATAGCCTGCAGACATTGTAGCATGCATAAAGAGCAAAGAATGTGGATATGTTGTCCTAAATGCTTCAAATGCAAGTAGCCCAGCTTTGCTCTGCCCGGCCAATACCAATGACTGCGCTCTGATGAAAGCAATATCTTCATCTGCATGTTCGGATAATTTTTGTTCTTCCGGCTTTATGATGGAAGAATCTTGAGATTGCATTCTTTCAAGCAATGCCTTTGCTTGATCAATGTAGGTAATTGAGGCATTAGGCTCTCTCATTCCAAGTTTAATATTAGCTGCTCTTATGGCAGAACTCAATGCTGCATTGCGCATTGGATATGTTCGCAACAGTTCTCCGTACAATACAACTGCCTCTTGCTCAGCTCCTGATCTTTCTTTTAACTGAGCTCTCATATATAAAGCATCATCAGCAAGTGCATGCGAGGGATAGGTATCTTGCACTTCCTTCAATGTTGTAAGAGCGGCATCAGGATTTCCTAGTTTAGCCTCCGAAGCACCTTTCCAATACAATGCAGTTGCTCGATAATGTGCAAAAAGAGAATCTGACAATGACCTTTCACGCGTTATCTCTGAAGTTATAGTGAAATGTTCAATGGCTTTGGGTAATTCTGTGATATGATAAGCGATAAAGCCGCGTTCAAGCCAAGCTATTGGAATGAAAGGCGAATTTGGTCTTTGATTGGTAAAATCAGAAAGCTGTCTGTCAGCATACCTATAATCTTGCGATTGTCTCATGATGAGGGCCTGTAGCATCCGTGCCTCATCTTTTGCTGCGCTATTCTCAAGAATGGTCAATGAATTGCGTAACTGCACTCTCCCCTCTGCCAATAAACCGTCATCGACAAGTTTGGCAATGCCACGGATATCCTTAGTCCCATAAAGGATGCCGGGATTTAACAATTGACCTTGCATTATTGTGGCACACAACATGCATAAAGTCACCGAAAACCAGTGCTTCATAATGATAGATATGGGTGGAAAGATGCTGCACCTCAAAAATACGAATATCTCCCGTATAACAAAGGGATTATTACTATTTTTTACAGACGACAATGTAACTCGCATAAACGTTCTTTATTGGCCTAAAAGTGTTATAAATGCTACATTTCGTCCCTGATCCCCATCCCTTCTATATGAATGGAAATCATGGTTCAGAATAGTGCACATTTCAGTGCATTCAATGTTTCCGTTTTCTGCTCCATTATTCAAGAGCGATTGCTTTATTGAACTTTGTAAATCAAAAAAATAACTCCCATTTGGCATTTCAAGAACATGCTGTTGAAAATACTGATTAAACTCAGCGCCAACTTCATAACTAGATTTTCCTGCACATGGTGTTAGCCAAATCAATAAGTCATCGGATTTTGATCCATACGTTTCAGACAATATATCCATTCCCATAGGACCAATCTGGGCTTTTGCACCTCTCCATCCGGAATGTAATGCCATAATTACGTGATTATTAGGATCATAAATCAATATTCCACAGCAATCTGCTAGGGAGACAGCAATTGTGTATGTATGAGTATGTGTATATAACCCATCACCCTCTTTATCCATTGCCATTTCCGCAGGGATAATAGTGACTCCATGTGTTTGCTTGAGCGAAATCACTTGTTTCCCTATTCCTCTGCCTATTTTTTGTTCAAGTGCATTCTGGTGTAATACAAATTCTTCATCTGTTATTCCCGGCAACTGACGAAAAGAAAATCCACATGGTGGAAAATCTTGTACATTCCCTCTCATGCTCATCCCAGCAAGGATGGGATATCCTTTAAAAATACTTGGCTGATAAAATTGCATCATTACCCTTTACTATGCTGAAGTGCCTTTACATTTCTTTGCAACCCCGCAAGTTTTGTTCTTTTAACTGGACTTTTCTGAAATCTAGATGAAAATTCGGATTGTTCCATTTCAAGAATATATGAAAAATCAAATGTACTTTGTCCATTCCTTGGGTGGAATTCATCGATGGTTGTTTCAACTGCAAAGGAATTCCAAGGACAAACATCTTGGCAAACATCACAACCAAATATCCAATTATCCATTCTATCTGCAATCTCTGAAGGAATTGGTATATCAGGTTTTGCTTCTATGGTCCAATATGATAAACACTTTCCTGCATCAACGCTATATGGTTGAATGATAGCAGATGTTGGGCATGCATCAATGCATGCTGTACAAGTCCCGCAATAATCCTCTATAGGTTTATCATAAGCAAGCGGGATAGTTGTAATGATCACGCCCAAGAAAAACCAAGAACCAATTTCTCGTGAAATGATGTTTGAGTGTTTTCCTTGCCAACCAATTCCAGCTTTTCTCGCCCATTGTTTTTCAGAAATTGGTCCAGTGTCAACATATAATTTTGATATTGAATCAGGTTGTATTTGATCCAACATATCTATGATTTCTTTCATTTTATGTGGGAGTATTTCATGATAATCTGTTCCCCAGGCATATCTTGAAACTTTACCTTGACTTACTGAAGCATGATGAGTATGCTGAGTGTGATATGATCTTCCAACAACAATCACCGACTGCGCATTGGGGACTATCATCGAAATGTCTTTTCTCTTTTCTGCATTTCTTTCAAGATAGGTCATCCCTGCATGATAGCCCGACTCTAGCCATTGTATAAATGTTTGATAATCTTCAACCATTGGCTCAGCTTTTGCTATCCCAACAAGCTCAAATCCCGCTAGTTTAGCAGCTTGTTTCACTTTTTCACTGCTTCATATTGATGAGGACAAATATTGGATACAGCATAGACATGTACACCTTCTCTGATAACAGCGATCTGCACATCTTCATCAAAATAAATATTCTTCCCTTTTTTGTGATATACCTCATCAGCCTTACAAATGCGGAGAAATGAGATACCGTCAATCAATAGTTGAGGGTACAGAGAAATATTCTGATTGAATCTATCTGACTCATGTTCCGACATTACATACTCACAGATTGTTGGAGGGAAAACCCTTTTTCTGTTCGTTTGACAGTGCCGGCAATCGTAAAGGAATCATGCTCAAAACATAGAATCCAGCCTTGCTCTGATGCTTGCATTAGCAATGCTTGTTTTTCTTCCATACTTGTCAATGGGAAATTATCATATCCCATTACATAGGGTACGGGGATATGCGCAGCTGTAGGAATGAGATCAGCCGGAAAAACAATATGCTGTTCATCATCTCGTATGTGGATGACTTGTAATCCACATGTATGACCATATACTCGTTGGACATGGATACCAGTAAAAAGTTCTCCATCTCCATCTATAATATTAAGCATTCCATTCGCAATGAGTGGATCCCAATTTTCAGGCATGAATGAAGCACGGTCTTTCTCAGTGGGAGATTGTGCCCAAAGCAATTGTTCCTTTTGTACA
>RGCF01000111.1 GCA_009919265.1 Bacteroidota bacterium
CCTCCGTCTCACAGAACGTCGCTGTTTGGATTTATTCTTTTTGTTCGGCATTCCGATAATATATTCATAGATAATTATTTATTTACAAGTCATACACCCGAGACCCGACACCCAGACTGCCTATGTCCGCCTCGCTTTCCGCCTGTAATTACGCACTGTTCCTACCCCGCCACTCGCGAGACTATGCGATTTATAAAATACCTGTGCGTTATTCGTAAATAACCCGAAAAATCGGCACGGATTATAAGGGCGTGTCGCCGCCTCTGTCACCGTCATTATTAAAATCGTAATATGATAACTCCCGCTATTGCGCAGTGTTATCGTATATGTTCCTACTGGTGTCTCTCGTGCCGTGGCTACTGCTCCGGTCGTTGCGTTCATTGTAATCGTGGGATATGACCCTACACCAACACCGTTCTTCAAAATTTGTATTATCGAATACGACCGCCCAGATATGATTGCCGGCGAGCTCGATGTTCCAGCTTCAACCGTCGACGCCGAAACAAATGACCGCCGAATTCCGGGAGATGTCGCTGGTCCGGTTACAACCGTCGTTGTATATGGTGTATGTCCCATCGCGTAAAGCTCATATGGCGTGTTGTTGTCAGCATACACCCATTTTCCGCCGACGGGCAAACTCGCTGAAACCGGCGTCCCGGTTAGCACTGTATTCGCACGGACATTATTCCACCCTGAACTCGAATTCGCCGCCTCCGAGTAATTATTCGCGAGTGTGATTGTGCTCGTATGAACCGTGAGATTGGCATTTACATCTGTGTAACCGGCAACGATATAACCGTGTGCGTGTTGAGTAGTTCCAGTGGCATAACAATTCGTAATCGATTTATTCGTGGAATTTGAACCGGGCACTCTTCCCATAATGCCACCACCAGTCGCGAACACCGCGCCGAGAGAATAACAATTGGAGACAGTGATAGCACCAGAGTCGCTTCCAATAATACCTCCACCAAGGTCGCTAATTGCACCGGTGCTATAACAATCGCTTACGGAGCAGCCGCTTCCGCCGGTTTCGTGCCCGGAAATCCCCCCGGCGTTTTCTGTGATAGCGCCCGTTGAATAACAATTCATTATGATGGCACTACTCGTGGAACGTCCCGTTATACCGCCAGCATTGTGTCCAATTATTCCGGTCGACCAACAAGATTCACAGCGAAGCGAGCCGGACGTAGAGGGCGAATAACTACCGACGATACCGCCGCCAAATTCATCAATCGCTCCGGTAGACGAACACGCGGAGATTTTCAATGGCCCACAGTAATGCCCGACGATACCGCCGCTATTATTACTTATAACTCCTGTAGAGTGACAGTTTATAAAGATGTTTGAATAAGTGTTTGTATTTTTCCCGAAGTGTCCTTGGCCGAACCATCCACCGCCATTTTCGAGATGTGCACCATTCGCCGCACGGATTTCAAGGTTCATTACGAAAATATTATTATATCCGTTAGCACCGCCACCGTTACCTGTTCCATTTTGGATAGCCCCCGCGTAATTCGTTACTCCGTCAATCGTAATGACTGGTCGTGTCCCGTCGGTTTTCAGCACTCTCGACCCCACTTGAATATTTTCCGAAATCGCGACAAAATATCCGTTATTCCCGCCAATCGTCGTGTCAATTGTAATATTCGTTATGAATTCGACGGTCAGAGTGCCTAAAGAAGTGTTTGTATTTTGTATGTGACAGGGCCAGTATATTTCATACCAATTCGATTGGTCGCTGCTAAATTCAATCGCTTGCCCTACTGCTGATTGACGAATGAATACTGTTGTTCCGCCTTCTTGATAAAATCCTGGAGCACCCACAGCAAACCCCATCTCGCTCATCGGGCCCAACAAAAGACGCGGTTCGGCGGCGCTAGCAGCGGTCACCTCGCGCGTCCCCACCGTTTCGTGGACAAGTCCCTCCGGAAAAACATAACCATAACCGCGCCGGATGGGATACGACACACCGTCTACGACCAAATTCCCCGGACTATTCGTCAAATATACTAAATAAGTATTCGTAAAATCAGCGACACCGTGGTCCTGATGCACGGGTGTATCGCCAACAATCCAACGCATTGGTATCGATGATACAGCAGATAACTGAAGCCCCATTGTTTCAAATAACTCCGTTCGAAGCGTCGTAGTCAATGGAATTGTGAAGTATTCGGAAGAAGCACCCTTCTCTAGAATTCGTAGTTTTGCTGCTGCCACACTCGGGTGGGATAAAATGAAGTCGATACTATCATTTGAGAGAGCATATGTATATTGTCGCGTATACATCAATGACGACGAATATACATACTATGTGTAAAAAGATTACCTATGAATTAGTGGTAGAGTTGTCATTACGGATGCTTCTATTTTTGTCCACGACTTCGGGCATAAATCCCGCGTATCGTGTGAAACACCCGGCCCAAACCAAATACTCGGATAGCATATAATTTTCGAAGGATTCGCGTTGAAATACGCACCCCACCAACTAAATGTGCTATTGGGGATAATATTATGGTCGCATACGCTCATAAGTAACATTTGCTGCCAGTCGGGAATTGTATCTCTCACGAAGATAAATTTAACGCGGTCGCTGTCGCTGTCGCGGTCGCGGTCGCTCCTGAATAATACGCGACATCGTTCTTGTAATTCTGCCACATTTTTTTCAACTATCGCTTTATCGCACGGCTCATAAAATACTAGAAATGTGAAATCTCTAGCACCCGCACCCGCGACAATATACGAAATCGCGCGATAATAATATTCTACCGCCATTACGGGGTGAATATGTAAATTCTGGACACTATCACCAATACGAAAATGCACGCTCACCAGTGTTCGCGTTTTATTAGGACTGCCCCTGTAATTGCAGCTCCATTCTTCATTGGCATACGTCTGTTTTATTGCGTTCTGTTGTTCGGGTAGATGTATCATCCGGCAAATTTCATCATATTTATCCTTGAAATACAATTCGCTTTGAAAATACCCGTGAAGGCGAAGTGGTTTTGTATATTTCACTGTTTCAGTCGGCGTGGGTCTATACGGAAACCCGATTTCATCCCATCGCGGCAATGACTGGAACATTTTATCAGTGACATCATTACTCTGAGTAAGATATTGCCGTAATCCACTCAATATGGTTTGCCAGTGCGTATATCGTGGATGCCCGGGATTGCAATCCAAAATCTCGTGATTCATAAAAAAGAATGTGTCGCGATTCCGGAGAGCAGTGGCAATTGCTGTAAATATTTGGAAGAGTTGATTACCCAATCCACCCATAATCGTTATGGTTATCATTATGTAGTATAGTATAAAATATACAACAACTTTAAGTGTGATTTAAGCTTAAAGATTTTTTATTATAACTAATAATTATATTATTATATATATTATGCTTAATAAATTCAGTGACATCAAGCACGCGATTTACATCAATCTTGACTCTCGAAACGACCGCCGTGTAATCTTTGAGAAACAGATTGAAGACATTTGCAGATTGCATCCAGCCGATTTTTTATTCTATCCTGTTTCGCGATTTTCGGCCATAAAGCACGAACACGGTGCGATTGGCTGTTCGATGAGTCATCTGGAATGTTTGCGTCTTGCGAAAAAAAATGGATGGGAACACGTTCTTATATTCGAAGATGACGCAATGTTCATACATACAGACGTATTGGTTCAACAGGTAAATTCGTTTCTTTCACGCTTTCACGACCAGTGGGATGTTCTACTCTTTTCCGGGAATAATTACCCGCCATTTAAAATGGAACCACCCACCTGTTTTCGTGTTTTGAATTGTCAAACATCCGGATGTTATCTTGTGTGTAGTCGATATTATGACACATTAATCGCGAATTTTGAGGAAAGTGTTGCTGGTCTTACTGCGAACCCATTTAATAAAGACCAGTTCGCGTGTGATGTGTATTGGAAACGCCTTCAGCGTGTTGACCGCTGGTATCTTATTACACCGATGTCGATTATTCAACGACCTGGATACAGTGATATCGAACGGAAAAATGTAAATTATGAGAAAAATATGTTGGACTTGATGAAAAGATAAACTACTCACTCACCCGTCCGTCAAATACCTATCTACCACCCACCACCCGAAGTCGCGGTCACTCGGGTAATGAAGCCCCGCCATAATACGAATATTGGCGCATTTGGTTGCAATTTCCATAACGGCCTGGGTCTTTGCCGGGAAACGACGGGCGAGTATTTTCGCCAAGTAGTAGGTCTGGACGGCGTGACCAGATGGATATGCTGGTGTATCGGCAGAGCCAGAAGGAAGCAGTGTCCCATTTTTATCATTGATGTAGTCAGCGGCAATTTGTGCAGGTCGCGGGCGATTGTATATCCACTTCAGTGTCTTTATTACAAACATTACGCGCGAACCTGTCATAATGCGTGTCATTTCCTCCTCGGTCATTTCATCTGACTTGATTACATTTGTAAAAGCGGCAGCAACATTCATATCCGTAATCCGAAAGAAAGCAATGTCGCTTGGCATTCGCTTCATAATATATTCATTGATGACGATGTTCACTTCACCTCGACTGTCTGGAAAAGCCGTCCCTATTCCAGGTATCGAGAGATTGAATGATGGATACCACCAATAATACCGGGTAGGCTGAACAAGAAGCACGATAATATAAACAATCAAACACGCTACAAGAATACGGTAATTGTCAGGGTCTCGCTCAATAATCTGATAATAATAATTGCTAAATCTGTTCCTTAGTTCAGTAACAGCACCGCTTTCTTTTTTGGGAGAAGGGAGACCGACCCATTTACGTAAGTCATTCCATTCGGGTATCATATATCAATACTGTAATATATACTAAAGACAGCATATATTATAGCGTCTCTGCTGCAGGGGTGGGAGAGGGGTGGTTACCACTATTTACACGCGGAGAGGTGTGGGGAAGCCGACGAGGTTGGCACCGATACCGAAACCAGCACCGGTTCTCGCCGAGACAGCGAGGCTTGGAACATAGGTGTCCAAGATACTGAAGGTGGCGGCAGCAGTAAGAGCAATCAACGCGACCTCATCGAACGAAAGGCTGCGTTTGGGAATGGCGTAGGCGGCAATGGCGACCATCACACCTTCTACCAAATATTTAATGGTTCTCTTGACGAGTTCGCCTAAATCAAAAACACCGGACATATGGACGATTTATTATAAATAATGATAAGAAATTAATATTGGCGATGTCGGTGTATTTTTACATCGAAAAATGCCATAAATCACTTAAACAACTCTGCCATACTATATTATAAATATCATTATTGCTTAATGTCGTCGTCTTCAGACATTCCTTCTGGTGTAGAACTCAAGCAAACTAAAACCGGACAACCGAACCCGATGTATATCGATTTACTCGAGGAAGATAAGCCGATTGCCGGTCAAAAGTTCGCGTGTCTTTCATTTGTGTCCCCAGAACACATTTTAAAGCAGAAAGACCATTTCTTTTTCGAGAAGTTTCTTCATTATTGGGACTATCAGAAGTCGATGGAGAAATTCATTCAGTTTCTCAATTTCGCGGCATTTAAATACCACGTTAGTTTTGACAAACTCTCCGCTGATTTTCAGGAATTCGCTAAAGAAGAGAAGGACACCCTTCAGAAAACGAACATCTATGATGAGTATAAGACATTCTTGGATAAGCACGAGGATGACATTGAGAACGAGTTTAATGAGAAGCATAACTTCCAGACATCTGTGCGTGGTTTGAAGGTTCGTGGCGTGTTTGGCTCTCAGAAGGAGGCGGAATTGCGTTGCCAGATGTTGCGTGAGGTCGACCCGAACCACGACGTCTTCGTCGGCCCTGTCGGAATGTGGGTGCCGTTTCACCCTGACGCGTATAAGACTGGTCGTGTCGAGTATATGGAGGAGACATTGAACCAGTTGATGGCGGAGAAGAAGAAGAATGAGGAGCAGGCGAAGATTGAGTTTGACAAGCGTGTGAAAGAGACGAAGGCGAAGGCGATTCAGGAGAATATCAAGTTGGCGAAGGAGAGCGGGAACAAACTCACTCAAATGTTGGCGAAGGATGGCGAGCGGTTGGTCGATTCGAAGCCGAAGGACCTTCTGGAAAGTAACACGAGCAGCAGCAGCAGCGAAGTGAGTGACGCAGTCGAGAGTGTCGGTGGATGTATCTGGAATGCTGGAGATGACACTGCGTCCGTTACGATGACCGTGGAGGAAATGCGCAAGGAGCTTTTTGAAAGCGATGATGTCGTGATGGACAAGAATAACGACCACGGGTTATCGCGGTTGTCGGGTGCTGATGTGAATGACATGAAGACCGTTGATTAGTATTTCAATATTCTAAATGAAACCAATCATTATTATTACGGGTATATCGTCTATCTCCGTAATAATAATGTATACATATGCTAAAGTATTTCATCTACCATTTTTTGGTAAATGTAACATTGGCATTCCAACCACTAGATTGGCTGTAGCCGCCACCAAAACTAAGAGATGAATTCTTTGCTTCAGCCGCCGATGAAGCAGAAAAATCGGTAGAAGACATCGTCTTCGGAATCGTAAGTTGGAGAGTTCTCATTGAAGATTGAATTATAATATAAGATAGGATAATATTATTTATTCTAATTCAGAGATTAAATTGTTTATTACGGTGTATACGAGAGTGTCTAGACTCTAGACCGCTACACAGTAATAATAATCATTGAAGACTGTTTTGTCTTTGACACTGCGGCTCATTTTGGCGGTGGAAAAGCCTTCGGATTCCGAGGCTTTCGCGATGGTGCTCCACGTTTTGAGGACTTGATTGGAACCTACTAACCTCTTTTCCACCTTCTTGCCTGTGGTTGAGAGTTGGACGCCGATGATGGGATTTGCGCCTTGTTCTTGGATGACTGACTGTTTCAATTCGGTATAACTTTGACGTAAACCCAGTCCATAATAGCCTTCGTTACTTGTGTTTTCCGACCAAATCGTCGCCTTAAGTGCGTTCGGACACGCATTCAGATAGGTCTTTAGGTTCTTCATGTCGTTTTCGCTGGGTGTCTGTCCCACAGAGATTTTCCATTGCTGATACTCTTTTAGGAGTGTAGAATTCAGGATTTTGCCACGGTCGGAGAATTGGCAGCACTGGAATATAAATGTCTCAACGCTGAATTGTGCTGGATTTTCGGCCTCGGTTGCGACGACCTTCTTATATTCAATTGTGTTCAGTTTGACACCCTGATAACAGTGTACTCCGTGGAGTCTTACTTGCTTGAACCGGACGTCCATATAATGCTTCAATGCATGGAATGTATCCTTCGCGGGCTTTGTTTGAGACCATAAACGAAACCTGCCTTCGATATTGACGGATTCTTCATCTACATCGGGACGCACAATACAGCATTTCGTGACGAATTCGTTGAACCGTTGATTGAGTTCATCCCCTGGGATGAGGGCGTGTGCGAACGGGGACGCATTATCTTTCGCAGCGACTTCAATCACTTGCGACTGTTGTGCGGTCTTCTCTTTGAGTTCATTATTGGCAAGGGTGAGTTCGTGAATCGCCTTCTTTTTCGATTCGAGGTCACTGACAAGCTTCGCGTTCTCGGCCTCCAATTCTTGATTGCGTTGAAGGAGACGATTGAAGTTTTCCACATTATACATTGTAGCGTGAATAATGCCTTCGATGTGCTTTGTAAGGCGGGCAATCGTGAAATTGGTGCTGTCATATGCGATGATTTCGGTTTTGTTTTTACCTGCGACTTCAATCGTGCGAAGTTGGCGCTTGATTTTGGGGTGCGATTTAATATTGTTCTCGATTTCAGTCCTATTTGCGACACGAAAAGCTGCGGCGAGAATAAAATTATTGTATTTTTTGTGATGGTGTGCGACGCGGGTAGCGAGGTCGTTGGTCTGTCCGAATTTGATAAGTTTCTCGTTGTCAGCGTTGGTATTGTCGATGGTGCCGAAGTAAATTGTTTGAGTATTCACCGGAAATTGAGTGATAAGGGTTTGTTCAATAGCGCGTTTCTTTTCTTCGGTAAGGGTGATGGTGGCTTGGTTGAGGGTGTTGATGACTTCGTTCTTTTGTTCGAGTTGGGCGGCGGATTGTTCGAGTTGTGCGCGGAGTTCGCTGGTCTCAGTATCTAGGATTTGGTGAAGGGTTTCCTCCATCTTCATATAATACTCGTGGATTACGCTAGCCTTATTCGTTTGTGCTTTCAAGCATAGTGATTTGAAGCATCGGATTGTGAGTTTGATGGTTTGCTTGTTTTGACCGCCATTCTTTGGTTTAGATGGAACGGTTGATTCGGTTGGTTGTTCTTCATCACTACCACCTGACGCGTTTTCTGGTTGTTCTGATTTTTTAAATTCAGGAACGGAGACAGTATAATCTACGTTGATTTTGAAGTTTTTTTCAAGCATTGTTTTCGCGGCTATCTTCTGACTAAAGCCCATCCACCTCCACACATCATCCAAATCAACAACAAAGTCTGTATTCTTATTGTAATTCAGGTAACAGTAAAAACTACTGACAAACAATCGTTGTTCAAATGTGCTGAAGTTTTCTTGGAGTTTCTCGAGAAGGATATTATTATATTTTTGAGACAACTTTGTAATCGGATTTTTCTCGATGAGTTCAACAATGTTGAGGGTTGTGGAAGAGGCGGCGGAGGCAGAAGAAGCAGAGGACATCGTTATGAGCGTATGTTATACTATGTATATACGGATGTCTTTAAGTCGTTTTCGCTTTATGGATGTAAAGCGGTTTTTATGAAAACGCTTTTTTATAATATTTAATTAGACCATGTATAACTGATCGATTGATGCGGCGGATATTTGCTTTTAATAAACGAATGCGTATTTATGAAAAGCGACTGGTATGATTATAGTCGCTTTTATAAATAAAAAGTAAGATTATGAAAGCGATGGTTTAAAACGGTCGTCGCTTTTATACAAAAAAGCGAAAAATAGGGGTAAAATGCTAATTTTGGCAAACCGCTCTATAATATTATAGAG
>RGCF01000112.1 GCA_009919265.1 Bacteroidota bacterium
CTGCATCACCTGCCGACTTATTAAATAACTCAGAATCAGATTTTTCAACTAAATATTTTTTTACTGTTCCATTTCTTCTTACTAATACTCTTAAAACAACCTTCCCTTCCAAACCAGCTTTTTTTGCTAATTCCGGATACACTAGTTTACCCATGATTTGCGAATTATCAACATATGGTTGCTTATTGACTGAAATCGTTTCATCGGGACTAGGGTCGGGATCTTTATTATCTTTCACAAATTTCACATGTTGTTTTCTAATTTCAAGCATACCAGGATCAATCTTTAATGCATCTTCAAATTGGGTTGCAGCCATTGCTTGATCACCTTTCTTCAATGCAATATTTGCCAAACCAACTGAAGCTTGCCAAATTCGTGAGTTTAGTTTTTTAGCTTCATTATAGGATTTTTCTGCTTCCGGTATTTTCCCAGATGCTAATGCAACATCTGCATATGACAAATGATTCCAAGGATCTTTCCCATAGTCTTTGACTAGAGATGCTAATATTGTCATTGAATTTTTTAAATCTTTTTTAGCTGCATACCATTGACCGATTTTTCTGGGTACTCCATAATTTCCTGGTTGTAATTTTTCCAAGGTTTTATACAATGCTATCGCAGAGTCTGTTAATCCATTTCCTGCATAAATATCACCAGCAAGTAATAATACATCTGGGTTTTTAGCATTCTCTTTTAAATCTTGTTGAATAGCTACATATGCTTTTTGATAATCTTTCGCATTGAACGCTTTCTTTGCTTGATCCATATTTGGAAAAGCAAGGACGGGGTATAGCAAGAATAAACATGCTATTAATGATATTGTAAAATTCATATATCAATCCTCTCTAATGAGATTATATTTGGCATGCGAAGGTACTATTCCTTCTTTGAGAAGAATATTCTGCACAGTTGGATCTTTTTCCATAAATGTTGCAAAACCCCATGCCAGATTTTGTTTTTCACTCTTCATATATGCAAATATAGGAACTATGAATGGATACATATTCTGGACTATGAATCCTGGATGCACTATTTGTGGTGGAATTCGTTTACCTGTTGAATCAACATAGCCAATTCGAATGGGTTTTAGTGATGAATCTTTCAATATGCGAGACATCATCCCTAAACCAACGACATTATTGTCAATGACATATTTCTCTAATGAATCTCTATCTTCGATAACAATAGTATTAATTGAAACTGAAGCTTTATTATTAGAAAAATAATGCAATAAACCCGCATATTCAGATGACTGCATTGAAGGTATTATTAGCTTATGTTCAAATTTATCAAAGAATTGATTTGAAACATTGGAATTGCCACTAATAAATGATGTCAATTGAGTGATATTTAGTGTATCAAATTGCCAAGATTTATGTGCAAAGAATACCAAACCATCTTTTGCGATTTCTATTTGTCGGAATGGCAACTGCATTGCTTTCACTATTGAATCTTCGTCGCGAAGATAATCCCTTGATAAGATTACACAATTTGTTGAGTCTGAAAATAATAAGGACATTCCTCTTCTTGCATTTACCGGTATTAAAGTAATGTGTGCATTTTGAAAAACAGAATCATAAACATGTTTAGCAGAAATGAAATAAGGATACAACACATCTTCAACATAAATAGTATCAGTCCCAGAAACAGGGGTGTCATATGTTTGCTGTTGTTCAGTGTCACATGCAACTAGCAGTAACAGTATCAATGTAGAATATACAAATGTTGTAAAGAGACTATTCTTCATGATCATTTTCTAGTGATATATCTTTTTGTTGCTTCAATTGATAGAATAACCAACCTAAACGCAGTATTCCAAATACAATCATAAATCTACCAATCCATTGCACAGATTCTAACTGAACCTTGGTTAATCCCAAAACATTGAATTCAATGAGAATTCCTGCAAGAATGATTGCAGATCGAATAATAATATTGAGAATAAGAACTATTTTATTCATAAAAAAAGCGCTGAAGGTCATTTGTAAAATAACACTCAGCGCTAGTATAATTATCAGATTATTTAACGAAGTCTGAAGACTATTGGAATCACCACCCAAACTTCAACAGGTTGTCCATTTTGGGTTGCAGGTGGAAATACCTGTGCCATAATGGCTTTGATGGCTGCCGGGTTTAACAATTCAGAGGCGGTTTCTTCAATAATTGTTCTTCCTGGTTTTGGGCGACCATCCTTTCCAATTAGCACTTTAACACTTACTCTGCCTTCTACGCCTGCTCTACGAGCCATTTCAGGATAAACCACTCTTTTTTGTAAATCACCAAGTACCCTTGAAACAACCTCATTATAATCTTGGTCGGTGACAATAAACTCATCAGGACTTGGCTCTTCTTCCTTCTGCACATTTAACCCTGCATCAGTAGGAAGATCGTCAATATTGAGAGCTTCTGCATCACCTACTTGAGAGGATGAAGTAGAAATTTCATCTACAGATGCGAATACTTGATCAGGGGCAACAAGAGCATCAGGAACGGGCACAGGATTTCCTGCCTGAGCAAGAGTTCCTTGAATCACAACATCCGGTGGCGGAGGAGGTGGTGGTGCTTCATTATTAGTCGGAGCATCGATCATATCCAATCGAGCTATACTTCGATAAGGAGATTTGAATATCTTCTTTTCACGAGAAGCAAATGCAAATACTCCAATTACCAGTACTAGAATAAAACCCAATACATAGTAAAAACCACGAAGGGTAAAGAATTTTATCAATTTTTGTACTTCGAAAGCGCCATAGGGTTTCGAAGTTATGACCAATGATTCTGGTGCTGCTAAAATCATAAACCTTTGATCTCCTCTTTATCTTTATCAGTCAATGGGGAGATTGTAAACTTCCGTTCACGATTTAATTTTTCAGCTTGTAATGCTTGGGTGATTTTAATCTCGGCAAGATTCAATTCATCCAATATATTTACAACGGTTTCATAAGCAACATTCTCATCTATCTTTAGAACTGTAATCAGTTCATTTTTCATATCAAGATTTGACTTAATTGCTTTAGTACGTAGCTCTTTGAGTAGAATTGGCTGAGGAATATCTTTAGCTTGATTGTAAAATATCTTACCATCTTCTCGAACACGCACTGTAAAAAGTTTTGACTCAGCAACTTCAACATCTTCAGTTTCCGGTGGTACAGCCATATCCATCACTTGTGGTGTTGTCAAGGTTGTCACGAACATGAAAAATGTCAAGAGCAAAAATGTAATATCAACAAGTGGGGTCATGTCAATACGGAAACCCACGCGCTTTTTTGCTTTACGCTTGCTATGTTTTCCGCGTTTTGGCCTACCGCCTCCACCGCCGAGATCTCCTCCACCGGCCATGGTATCTCCTATTGCTGTTTATCGGTTACGAAATTAAATTGTGTTTGCCGCGTTCTACGCATAGCTTCCATTGCATCAGCAATCCATTTAAACCTGATTCGCTTATCAGAATCAATAGCAAACCGTAATTGAGCTTTTTCAGCAGCAGTTTTCTTTGTGATATTAAATGCTTTTGATTGTGTTCTTGTAACACTGATCAATGCTTCTAGCTCTTCAATTTTTACGGTTTTTATCATCGCTTTGGATGCTTCTTTGCGATCAGGTGTTAGCCATTCAGACAAAGAAGGATCCTCTTTGATGGTATTCCATAATTCAGGATTTGCCACTGAAAAATAATAAGCAGTATCTGTTTGACGAGTAGAATCTATAGCTATACGAATAACCGCAACATCCTTTTCGGGAAGTTTTGCAGTATCTGCTTGTGTTTTTGGCCTCTTGATTTGAAACTTTTGTTCACTGTCAGCTTCAGATTTAAACTTAGCAGTGAACATAAAGAATGTAAGCAAAAGGAATGTGATATCAACGAGCGGTGTCATATCTATGACAAAACCGGTTCGTTTCATTTTCACTTTTGGCATTTCTCAATCTCCTTTAGACAACTGGGACAATGGATTACGTCCATTATCATTTTTTTGATTTGATGGTCAATGTTTCCATCACGGTCAAAACTGCCTCATCAATCATATAGACAAAGTTGTCTACTTTGGTTGTAAAGAAGTTAAATGAGAGAATTGAAATAATCGCTGCAGCAAGACCAAAAGCTGTATTGTACAATGCTTCTGAAATACCTATTGAAAGAGCTTGAGCAGAAACGGCACCACCACTTGCACCAAGTGCTGCAAATGAACGAATCATACCGATCGTTGTTCCCAAAAGACCAACCATTGTTGATACAGAAGCAACTGTTGATAGTATTACGAGATTCTTCTCTAACAGAGGAGTTTCAAGATTCATTGCTTCATCTATTGCTCTTTGAACTTCAGCAATTTTCTTTTCGGGGTCAAAGTTTGCATCTTTTTCAACTTGAGAATATCTTTCCAAGCCGGAACGTACAATATTTGATAATGATCCTTTTTGTGTTGCGCAAGATTCAATAGCTGCTGATACATTATTTGAATCTAATTGAGATTGAACATTCTTCATAAAAGCATGTAGATCTCCTGATCCGCGAGCCTTGCTAATTACTAGATAACGCTCAACGATATATGTAATCGCGATGAACAACATACCCAACAATGCAGCTACGAGTGGTCCACCCGTATGAATTGTACCCAATGTATTCAAGGGATCATGACGCAAAAATCCATCTTTGAAATTACCAGGGGCACCCATAAATAAACCCCAAATAATGTCAGCAATTCCCAACCAGAGGAAAATGATGAATGAATTGAATGAACGGAATAGTGCATAGCCGAGGCCTGCAAATGCAAACAATACGGCCGCAACTCCAATCACGACGTATGAGAACTGATCCATACTACTTCCAAAAAAGAAATGAACAATACTGTTTAATAGTCTAAGTGTTGAATTTTGATGCACTCTTTCAAGATATGCACCAAAGGTATATCAAATCTACTAATTTTTTTGGGACAGAACCCTGTTTTTCTCTTCACAGAGTTCTAATTTTCTCCATATTATGTGATCATAAAATTGGCCTGGTTTCACCCCAAAGAACTCTTTCTATGCCCGATAGATCATGAACTTTACTTAATTGCTTCGTGAAAGGGCGAAAGAAGTTTTCCACATCCTGCATCTGCCCATACCCAACTTCAAGGAAAAATGATTGAATATCATTTGTTTTATCGCCGATCAAACCTGCTAAATGTTGATAAAATCGTAGTCCATTTGCATGGTCAGTTAGAGCGATTTTAGGTTCAAAATACAATTCTGGTTCTAATTCCTGATAATCATCTTCCCCAATATATGGAGGATTCGAAACAATAATCCCTGAAATAGATCCATTATTTTTCAATATATCAATGCATTGAAACTCAATGATAACATCATGTGATTGTGCATTCAGCTGGGCGATTCTTAATGCTTGTTGAGAGATATCAATTGCCTTGATTGTAACATTTTCCCGATGCCTCAGATGATGGGCTAATGTTATTGCAATACAACCCGAACCAGTACCTATATCGAGTATTGAAATTGGACCTGATAAAGCAGAGCAATACTTCAGGACAGTATCTATCAACGTTTCTGTCTCAGGTCTTGGTATCAATACATCAGGTGTTACTGTAAAATCTAATCCATAAAACCCAGTTTTTCCCAAAATATATTGTAATGGTTCCCTTTTTGCTCTCCGAGTGCATGTTTCTCTGAGAATGGATAACTCTCCCTGCGTAAGAGGGCGATCATGCATTAAATACAATTGCAATCTTGTGCACTGTAAAACTTCTGAAAGTAATAACTCAATTGTTAATCTCGGACTATCAACCCCTTTAGAACTAAAATAGTCCGTACCCCATTTAATGATTTCAACAACAGTCCATATAATTTTAGGTTGTTCTGACATTATGTTGCGCTTTGCTTTGATTTACCAAAGTATTCTTGCAAAGATCGAACTTCAGGTTGTTCATGTCTAGATGCTTGTACACCTGATAAAGAAGCAAATGCTGCAGCAAGTGTAGTAAAAAATGGTACGGAATGTTTTAAGGCGGTTTGCCCCATGATATGTTCATCATATCTGGCATATTCACCTATAGGTGTATTTATAACAAGCTGTACTTCGCCTGAAACTATGTGGTCAATGATACTTGGTCTGCCCTCATAGTGTTTTCTTACTTTTACTGTTTCAATTCCGTGATCAGCTAAAAACTTTGCTGTACCGGTTGTTGCCATAATTGTAAATCCAAGATCTTTAAACCCTGACATAATATCAGCAGCTCTTACTGTTTTTTCCAAATCGCTGAGTGAGACAAATACAGTACCTTCTGTTGGTAATTTATTTCCGGATGACATTCTTGACTTGATGATTGCTTTCCCATAAGTGACATCAATTCCCATTACTTCACCAGTCGAGCGCATTTCAGGACCTAAAAATACATTTGCTCGTGGGAATTTTATGAAAGGAAAAACAGATTCTTTAATTGCAACCCTTTTTGCAGAAAGTGAAAAATCACGGACATCTAGATCTGCTAATTTTTCACCCAACATAAGCTTCATAGCTATGTGCGCCAGATTCACATTCGTTGATTTTGCTACAAAAGGAATTGTCCTAGAAGCACGTGGATTTACTTCAAGAACATAAATTTCTCCATTCTGTACAGCATACTGAATATTGACTAGACCAATGACATGTAGGGCCTTTGCCAATTTCCGAGTATAGGATGTCATGATATCAAATTGTTCATTCGAAATAGTATAAGGTGGTAAAACACAACTAGAATCACCTGAATGCACACCGGCCTCTTCAATATGCTGCATCATGCCACCAATAACAACCTGATCCCCATCGCAAACAGCATCAACATCAAATTCGTAGGCTTGTTCTAAAAAACGATCTATGAGGATTGGAGTATCTGGAAATTGACGACAAGCGTCTTCAACATGCAGTTTTAGATCTTCGAATGTCAAAGGTTCAAAATACAGTTTAGTGGTTGTGTCATAATCAGTTGAAACTGTTTCAGGATTACAATTAATCATAATTGTTTCATAACCTGACTGTCTTGCTGAAAAAACACCTTGTACGCAACAATAATCGAACTCTATTCCCTGGCCTATTCTATTTGGTCCACTTCCAAGGATGACAATTTTATCTTCATTAGATCGGATCGCTTCATTCTCAGCGTCATAAGTTGAATAATGATATGGTGTATCTGATTCAAACTCTGCCGCACAAGTGTCTACCGTTTTGAAAACAGGGATGATACCCTCATTCTTTCTTCTATTACGGACTTGTTCTTCATCACAAGAAAGAAGGATCGATAATTGAACATCGCTAAAACCGATAGTTTTAACATATCTCAGAATATCTGTTGGGATATTTTCAATTGTACATTTTTTCGTTTTGATATATTCCGCAGCATCTACAATCTCTCTGCATTGCTCGATAAACCATGGGTCATATTTTGAAATATTGTGAATATCATTTGTTGTCATTCCAAAACGAAGAGCATCACAAAGAGTAAAAATAGAGGTAGATGTGTGTTTCCCTAATGTATCATGAAGTTCTTTAATACGAGACTGATCAATTGATTGTTCTACATATTCTTTTGAATCATATCCAAAACCAAATCTCCCTTTTTCAATTGACCTCAATGCTTTTTGGAATGACTCTTTAAATGTCCTACCAATTGCCATTGCTTCCCCCACGGATTTCATTTGAACTCCGAGAATGTCTTCAACATTTTCGAATTTTTCAAAATCCCATCTAGGCACTTTTGTAACTACATAATCTATTGATGGTTCAAAACAAGCAGGAGTTTTTTTAGTAATATCATTCAAGATTTCATCGAGAGTATATCCAATTGCTAATTTCGCAGCTATTTTTGCTATTGGGAATCCTGTTGCTTTTGATGCAAGGGCTGAACTTCTTGATACTCTAGGATTCATTTCAATAACAATCATCCTTCCATCTTTTGGATTGACTGCAAACTGTACATTAGACCCACCCGTTTCTACCCCTATTTCTCTCATAATTTTAAGAGAAGCATCTCGCATTCTTTGATATTCTCTATCGCTTAATGTCTGCGCAGGTGCTACTGTTATGGAATCACCTGTATGAACACCCATTGGATGAACATTCTCGATTGAACAGATTATGACACAATTATCTGCTGTGTCACGCATTACTTCGAGTTCATATTCTTTCCAACCAAGTATGGATTCTTCAATCAATACACGATGAACAGGACTTGCAATTAACCCTGAAGTAACAATTTCTTTGAATTCGTCCATGGATTTCGCAATACCACCACCAGAACCTCCAAGAGTAAATGAAGGTCTAATGATTGCAGGAAAGCCTACCATATCAATGAGTTCTAGAGCCTCTTCATAGGATGTTACAAAACCACCCTTCGGCATATCGAGACCACAGCGCTTCATGGCTTCTAAAAAGAGTTCTCGATCTTCAGCTTTCTTTATAGCTTCTACATTGGAGCCAATTAATCGAACATTATATTTTTCTAAGATGCCTCTTTCGTGCAATTGCATTGCAGCATTGAGTGCTGTTTGGCCTCCCATGGTAGGCAAAATTGCATCCGGTCTTTCTTTTTCGATTATTTTCTCTATGTACTCGGGGGTAATTGGTTCGATATAAGTTGCATCCGCAAAGACGGGGTCTGTCATGATAGTGGCAGGATTGGAATTCACGAGGGAAACTCTAAACCCTTCTTCTTTCAACACCTTACATGCTTGAGTGCCACTATAATCAAATTCACATGCTTGGCCAATAACGATCGGCCCACTCCCTATTACCAAGATTGATTGTATATCTTTTCTACGTGGCATGTATAGATTCTACGATATGTGTGGATTACATCAGGCGGGTACAAATATTAGAATTTGGCCAGCCATTTGCAA
>RGCF01000113.1 GCA_009919265.1 Bacteroidota bacterium
TTTTGCTGATGTGAAGAATTCTGGTGGAAGATGGGCAGGTGCAATCACCGCCGGCTTATTCTTGAAACACTTCATCGGTGATTATCCATGGGCACACATGGATATTGCCGGAACCGGTATGGCTCCAAGTGAAAGAGAATATTGGCCAAAAGGCGGTACAGGAATTGGAGTCCGAATGTTGGTTGATCTCGTCAAGCACTATAAAGCATAATTCAGTACACATCATTATATAAAAAAGCCCATCCATAGTTTGGATGGGCTTTTGCTTTCTATAGTGAATCATGGAAGTGCATAAAAAAAGCCCATCGAAATTTTCGACGGGCTAAAATTCTTAACAATCTGGATTACAATGAGAATCTCAAATCAGCGCCGATTTGAATTGCACTCACGCTTGAATTGTTTGAAGTGCTAATCTTTGTCAAACCAAAATTGTAATAGACTGCTGGAACTAACAATAAGTTGCCAGCTAAGATTTCATATTGTACACCAGCTTTAAGAGCAAGTCTGAAAGGATTTGGATCAATGATATCGCCTTCATATAATCTGATTGAAGTCTTAGTATCATCAACATATTGTGCTCTATATCCATTAAGACCTACGATTGGATCATTTGGATCTTGTTTAAGTATCAAAGTACCTGGGTCTGTTTCTTTTACAAATTGAACAGGATTGTTTGGATCAAATTGCAATTCATATCGTTGCTCTTGTGTTCCACCCATTGGAATACCAAATTGTGGGCCGATTGTAACGCCAAGCATTGTTCCGGGTAAATTGAAACGATACATGACTTCAAAGTTCAACAATGAATATTTAAAAACAGAAGTATGCAAAATTTGTGAGTTCACAATGTTCTGTGAACCAAGTGGTCTTGATGGGTAATTATCACCTTCCAATTGAAATGCTGCTGGCTGATAATCATATACAGCTCTTGCAATGATGGAAGAGTTGGCATTCTTTGGATCGCCCAATAGATATTCCAATGAGAATCCGAAATAATACCCATTATCAGAACCGGACTCAAATGTTGGACAATTTGCGTCAGCAGCTATGGATGAAAATCCACCGGAATGCATTGATTTATTGTAGCCGGCAACCGGTCCAACCAATAGAGGTGACTTCTTAGCTTGCGGTTTTCGAGGGTCAGCCGCTTGTGAATAAGCTTCAGAAGAAAAGAAAAAAGTGAGTGCCGCAATGGCAATGAACAGTCGCAATAGATGCATGAGTTTCACCTTTTTGCCTATAAAAAGTAAGTATTAATTTCAGTTTGAGGATGTGTTGATGAACGTGTCGTATCTATACTTGCTTAAAGCTTAGGGAGGGGGATATCTCCAGAAACGTTTATTTCAATTGCGAGCGAAAATAACCATTCACAACAACAAGCCAAATTTAATAGAAAACTTGGCATTAGACAAGAAAAAATATAGGTTTTTCCATGTTTCAGGTCCAATGTGGATAACCTTATATTTTTTCAATCTTTCGTAATGATGAACTGCCGGGTGCTGCTGGTCTTAACTGACTGAAAAATAAGGGTATAAGCCCCATTTGGAAGATCCTCGGAGTCAAATGGAAGGATATTGAGGCCTGAATGCCCTTTTCCGCTCACATGCTTGACCGTTTCCCCAAGGATATTCTTGATATCGAATTCATAATCCATATCATCATTCAGTAGAAAAGTGAGATTCCCTACATTTCGGACCGGATGGGGGTAAATCCCAAGAAATCCTCGCCCTTTCAAATCATTTGTCACTATACGGATGTCTTTGGCACAAAACTCAGACAATTCAAGTGGAATGATCGCTGAATCACCAATAATGCAATTTGAAGCAATGTTTTTGATGTCAACATACAAATCGCCGGGTGTGTCTGTTAAAAAAGTTCTGAATCGCAATGTTGTTTGCCAATTGCCTATACCTTGTATTGAAGATTGAGTCTGACAAGTTAGAACTGTTTTCCCGGGTATTGTTGTGACTTGAGCGGGAATGCGGATTTCACCAGATGAAGTTGTGAGAATAAACTCTGTAGTTGTTGAAATACAATCAATACTTGATGACACATAATTGAGATTTATCACCGGTTCAAATGAGAGTACTGTTTTCTTTGCTACATCAATATCGCCTTGCAAAGTGAGCGTGAAAAAATCTCCCGGTAAAAATTCAATTGTTGGATTCATTGATGATGCAACATTCAGATGATTTGGTTTGACATATACAGGAATTGAACGTTGCAGTTTGAAACTGTCTTGAACAAAAGCTGTAAAGTCTACAATATCATCACCGGGAAATTGGGCTTCCACAATAGCTGTAAATGACAATGTTCCACCTCTTGGAGATATCATTGAATCATTTATTTGTTGAATGGTTGTTGTAGTTGCACCAAAGCGTGAAAGCGAAAGTAATGAATCAAGTTTGGCTTGAATATTTCCATCATTTGTAATGGTGCCACTAATCACTCTTTGCTCGCAAACATACATGGTATCTAGCTTTTGAACATCCATTCGCAATGCTATTGTATCGAGGGGATCAGCATCTCCGCTTATCGTAGACATTGTGATAGATTTTTTCCCAAATGGCGCTGCATCTGATACAATCTCAACTGCAATCGAATGTCTTCCAGATCTCTTCGGTGTAAATGTTACTGGAAGTTTATAAAATGTACTTGGAGCATATGTCTTTGCAATGATTGCATTCTTGTCAAAAACAAAGGAAGCGGTATCGCCTGAAACTACGGTCACTTTTTCTATTGTTAGAGGCATATTTCCAAGTGATGTAAAAAAGTGTGCGCTGGTGTCTTTGATTGATTGCTCTCGAATTCTGCCAACATAGATATCATGTTGTGTTATGACGGGCACAATACCTTGTCCCTGCACTTCATACTGAGCGCTATCTATGATAAATCCATTCGAGTACCGTATAAACCCTTGATGTGTATAATGGATTGTATCAGTCGGTGAAAATGAAAGGTGTACAGCAATTGATTGATTGGGCGCAAGAGTTGTATCTGACCTTCCACCGGGGAAAGACATCGTAAACACTGTATCCCTCCCAATAGGGGTGTCCAAGTGAACATATGCAATATCATCACCGGTATTTGTTATCCTTGCCATTGAATCATTGATAGAAGCAATGCGCCTCTTTTTCCAGTCGACAATAAACCCATTGACTTTTGGCAAGATGCCGATACCTTTCAATTCAGCTTGATTTTGGATTGCTTTGTCGTTTATAATTGTACATGAGCGCAATTGCATTCCTGGTACAGTTGGAGTAAATCGACATGGAATTAAAAAAGTATCAAGAGGTGATATTTGATGTGGAAATAGACCAGCTGTATCTAAAATGAAATCATTTGCTTGATTCATTGCTATGCTTTGAGCCGTAATGGTAACACCCCCTGTATTGACTACCTGTATGACACCTGATTTTTTCCCGCCAACTGAAACAAATCCAAAATCATAGCCTCGTACTGACATTGAAATGGTTTCCATTGAGGCAAGAATTTGTACTTGTTTGATTATTCCGCATCCGAGTGAAATACTCAAAATTGCATTTGCTGAATCAGAGCTCCCTTTGCCAATAAAGGTACATGACAAGACAATTGAATCATTTGGTGCTAATCTTTTTTCTGTTAAATCAAGAATATTTGAACAAGTGATTCTTGAATCGCCATCCAATTTACCGAACTTTATCACTGTAGAACCTCTGCCAATATTTCTGACAGTGAAACTCCTTTTGATTGTATCTCCGGCTCTGATTTTGGGGAAGCGTAATGTATCGGGTAGTGAAATATTGGGTGCGATATAATTGTATCTACTTTTTGAACTATTTCCAGCATTATCAGTTGCTTCAATGAGAATACTCGCATCTTTCAAGAGATTAATCACTGAAGCAGTAAACGGAGCTGAGAGATCGCCATCACGAATTCCGGCCAAAGTCCAATTCATGTTAAATGTGGAATCTCTATTCACAGAAATGTCAAACAAACCACTATAATCATTGATAAGTTGTTCTTGTATATACCCCTTGATATTTCCGCATGAATCTTTATATGTGATGCGGGGAGCAGAGGTATCTATTCCTTTCACCATGCCAAAAGCCAAAGGGTATGCATAGGCATCATCTTGTCCTGTTCCATACAATGCAGCATTGAATGCGCCCTCAGTAGTTTTTAGATGATGAGGGCCTGGATAAACAGGGACTGTGGCATAATAATATTGAGTGCCATTCATCCGTTGATTGGGGAAATTGGTAATCAATGATTTGACAAGTCGATTGTCCAACATTACATGATCGACTGCATCTTCTGTGCAAACCAAAGAAATAAAATGTCTCGTGAATTGCCGTGGATTTGTTGCGGGATTTTGCACAACATGGAATGAAGCTCTAGTCACTACCTTATCAATCGAAGGTATCAGCATCATACTTGGATCAAATGTCTGCAATCGATCATTTGATGAGAAGCTACTTGTCATGTATTGCGCGATACTTATTGGTTTGTCTGATTCAATCAATAAGGGCTCTCGAATGAAAGTCAATGTTCTGAAATCACCAGGATTGGTTAGCAGTAATGTTTGACTGCTACTCCATCCTTTTACACTTACAGTCGTATTTGGTTGTATGCAATGAATTCTGAAAAAATCGCCTTGTCCATCATTTGTAAATGGAACAGTCAGAAAGGTCTTGCCCCAATAATCGGTTGGGTACATCATTTCTGTTAGATGATCCTTACTATCAAATTCCTGAAGACCTAATGGTATTGCCGCTCTGAGATGTCCACCAAAGACTCCTACCGGTTTATCTGAACGAACGATTGTACCGGATAAATCTCCACTTCCTGCTGGAAGGGTATCGGATTTCACTAAATAACATTGTCCTTTATTCAATACAACAGTGGTCAATTGGCCGGGTTGTATTTTTTGAAATGTTCTACTTCTTGGTGCAAACTGTATCGTGGTATTGTTTTCTGAAGCAATAACCATGAACTCACTTGACCTCGGAAATTTTGATTGCGGATCATTGTCATGCATGTAGATATCATTTGGCCATGAGTGAACTACATACTCACGTCCCCACTTTGCAACCGGAACTGCAGAAAACCCATCTGTGGACAAAGATTGGCTACTCATTCCACTGACTGTTATTGGTTGATCAGATTCGATTTCAACTGCTTTTAATTGTGCTCTTTCGGAGTCAAACACTTCCACATCATTATAGGGGAAAGTCAATTCAATGACAGTATCAGCAGGAATTTGATAAAATTGAGATGTCCGTGAAATAGGAGCTGCAATACGAATTGTTGTTGGTTTGATAGTTGAAATCGTTACTGATAATCGAAGACCGCCGGGTAGCAGCATGATTTCATTTTGCATGAAACCAATAAGAAAATATCTACCTGCATATCCTGATATTGCATTCGTAGGAATTGTTCCATTCTGTGCATGCAAGATGAAGATAGAACCTAGCAAACCAAGTATGAATTGGAAGATTCTGTGTGTAGGAGTAATATGTCTTGACAATCTGTTCAATTGAGGATCTGGTAAATGAATTAACCCTTTGTCAAATAAGGAAAAAAAGATGAGTTGACCAATGGAAAATAACACGATATTGTGAGAAATTATACAACATTTGCAATAACTGCTCGTTGATAGCCACATTCACTTCCCGAAGTATGAATCAATCAAGCCCACAAGCCGTATAAACATGGAATTCAAAGACTATTATTCTGTACTTGGACTTACGAAATCTGCAAAGCCGGAAGAAATTAAAAAGGCTTATCGCTCCATGGCCCAGCAATTTCATCCAGATAAAAACCCCGGTGATGCTAAAGCAGAAGAACGCTTTAAAGAGATCAATGAGGCATATCAAGTATTGAGTGATCCACAAAAGAAAGACAAATATGACCGCCTCGGCTCCAGTTGGAATGCTCATCCTGGTGGAGGGGGAAATCCATTTGATTGGCAAGCATGGCAGCAACAAACCGGACCTCAGCATGACTTTTCCCAATTCTCGGGCGGTTCCGGTTTTTCAGACTTCTTTGAAACTATCTTTAATAGTGGTGCAAGTAGAAGAACAACTAAACCTCAAAAAACTACTTCCGAGCTGCAAGCCACCATATCTTTTAATCAAGCATATAATGGATGCACACTGAAATTGACAACTGGCGGAAAGCAGCGTGAGATTAAGTTAAAGCCAGGCATTAAAGATGGACAAACCATTCATATCCCATCAGGACAAGGTCATGATATTCTTGTGAAGGTTCATGTGAAACCTGATGAGATATTTCGCATGCAAGGATCTGATTTGGAAGCTGATTTACATGTTCCGCTGTATACAGCTTTGCTTGGTGGCCAAGTGAATTTTAAATCTATGAAAGGGACTGTTGCGGTGAAGATTGCTCCAGAAACAAAATCCGGAACAAAACTTAGATTGAAAGGCTTTGGAATGCCCCTTCACGGAAAGGAGCAGGAGTATGGTGATTTAATGTTGATTGTTGACATTGAGCTGCCAACCCAACTCACTGAAGAGGAAAAAGAATTGATTTCAACACTCGCAGCATTGAGAACATAATCATGAATATATTGATAACAAATGATGATGGCATAGATTCACCAGGTATTCTTGCACTTGCTTCGGCATTAAAAGAGATTGGTTCTGTGACTGTTATTGCTCCTGATAGACAACAAAGCGCTGTTGGTCATGCATTAACTGTCAGTGCGCCTTTAAGAGCTGTACCATTTCACAGAGATGGTGGTTTATTCGGTTATGCCGTGAATGGTACTCCCGCAGACTGCGTTAAATTAGGAGTATCTACATTACTTGATCAAAAACCAGATCTTGTTGTTTCTGGAATTAATCATGGTGCAAATACTTCCGTGAATGTAATGTATTCCGGAACTGTTTCGGCAGCAACAGAAGCCATGATGATTGGTTTGCCGGCGCTGGCTGTTTCCTTGACATCATTTTCATTGGAATCAGATATGTCTGCAGCAGCCAAGTATGCTAAGCAGGTTGCAGGATCTATGCTGACATGGGGATTGAATAACGATACAATCCTGAATATGAATGTCCCTGCAATCTCTCCAGATGAAATCAAAGGAATGCGTATAACACGTTTGAGTAATTCCTATTGGGATGATAGTTATGATTCAAGAAAAGATCCAATGGGAAGAGAATATCACTGGATTGTTGGAACCTATCAAACTCCTGAATCACATGACATCGATACAGATGATGGGGCTGTGAGAAATGGTTGGGTTTCTCTAACTCCAATTCATTATGACTTAACACATAGAAAAGAAGTGGAACGATTAAAAACCTTGATATAAAAAAAAGCCCCAACACATGTTGGGGCTTTTTTATTTATTCCGGTTTGAATTCTGAATCGTTGATTTCTTGATTGACCGTATATGTTATATTATCAAATGAAATAACGATAGGTCCTTGTTCGATGACCATTTTTGAAGGAAACTTTACACCGCCTACTTCAGTGTAATTTCCGTATAATCTCGTAACCTCCATTTCACCTTGTGGACTCTTTGCAATTTCTTTGACTGAATTGAGCAAATATGTTTTTGCATCAAAATTCAGAGTTTGCACTTCACCGGCTTTGTTTTTTGCTTCAACTAGGATTGATGATCCTTCTTGACCTTTAACCGTAAGCGAATAACCTAATTCCAGGAGTCTAGCTGACTGTGCGATATGCGCTTCGTCAAGCATTTCTTGCTTTTCATTACTATCGGTTACTTCTTCACTTTGCGGACCCATCATTCTCCAAGCCTGATTGCCATCTGTCATTTGTGTTTGCTTGAACATCTTGAAATCCATCACCATAATTTGCTTTCCGGGTGCTTTTTGTTTCATGGTAATATCACCTTTCATTTCCTGACCATTCATGTCAAATGAAGCAGTGCCTTTGGTGATAAGCGTAGAAATCTTTGAGATATTATCCATGCCACCTAAAGCTGCGCGATGTTTTTCCATTAATTGTTCGGGAGTAAGATCAACTTTTTTGGATTCTACCTTTTTGGGCTCAAGATCGGTAGTATATTCATAGAGCGGACCAAATTGTCGCAAAGTTTCCATGATATCAGGGCTACCGATAACAACAATTGACTGCTTAGAAAGATGTTTGGAAACAGCTGTTTTCATTTGCTCAGGTGTGATAGCTGTAAAGCGTTGAGGAAAATCCTTCACAAATGAAATAGGTTGATTATTATAATCAGCATTTAATAAAAGACCTGCTACATAATCAGAATTTTCAAAATTCATCTTAAACTGTCCGATCACAAAACGCTTGATAAGATCAAGTTCTTCATTCGATGTTGACTCATTGGCAAGCTTTCCCATTTCAACTTGCATCACTTTGATGGCTGAGTCAGTAACAGAATTACGAACATCAGCTCCACATGCGAATCTATTGACATCGCGTCCACTTGTCATGAAAGCGAATGGGGTATAGGTATATGAATAAGTTTCGCGTAGTGTTTTGAATAATCTTCCTGAAAAGCCGGCACCCATTAAATTTGAAGCTAATCTTAATGCTTCAAAATCAGGATGATTATTTGGAATTGCAGTTGCTATCAATGCAGTTGATGATTGCACTGAGCTTGGGCGCGCAATGAAATACACTCCTTGTGCCATTGGTTCTGGTTTAGGTGTACGAAATTCATTGACATCACCAGGTTCCCATGATCCCAATGCTTTTTCAAGTATCGTTTTGATTTCTTCAGGTTTTACATCGCCAACGACAGCTAGA
>RGCF01000114.1 GCA_009919265.1 Bacteroidota bacterium
TCCATCAAGATTTGATCCTATCTCTGCTTTAACCTTCTCGCTTGAGGACTCTTTGAAACTCTCTATGGCATTGAGGAGTTTCGTGGCACCACTCATGATCTTGGAGGCTGCATCTTCATCAGCTCCCTCATAGATGTTTTGTAGTTCCTCACGAATGATCTTCTTGAGCTTTCCGGCGACCTCTCCCGCTTCCGAGCACATACCCATAACGAGATATTCGATACCCCTATCACCGGGATAGATGGCGTACTTTGCGACCTCCAGCGGGTACTGGGAGATCCCGACGGTCATGCTACTCATACATGTCCGCCCTGTAGTTGGGGTTGATTCGTCTCATGGTTTTACGCCATGAATCCGCGATCGCAATAACGAGCGCGAGCCCGAGTGCGACCACGGAGGCGAGCAACCACGGGCCCAAGGCTTTCATGGCTTTCGTGAACATGTACCAAGCGTACAGTCCAGTGACCGATTTCTCAAGGGCTATTCCCCTAGAAGCTTTAGTGATAAATCATAATCTTCGGATGCTTTTTCTCATCTTTTGCGTCGCCGCTTACTCGCTGATCCACCTCGGAGCCAAGAGGGCCGTCGAGAACTACGACGGCAGTTATGGCAACCAGGACACTCATCGTTCGGGGCTGAAGAGTGCCCCCGTTCGAATCCCCAGCAATTTCCTCTAGGCGAGCCGAGAGCAAGGCGGTTCGAAGGACCGTAGGTCCGGAGAACTCGGCCGCCGACGTCACGAGACAGCCGTTCGCACGGTGACATCACGAGCGGAGTAGCGCAGGATTTTGAGATTTGCGTAGCGATCGCGCGCGTGTTGCTCGCTATGTAGTTTTTGACGCGAGCTTTTAGTCGCGCGCGTGGGAGTAGCAAATCTGCAAAACCGAGCAACGGAAGCTCGTGGCGAGCCTGCGACGGCGCAGAGTTCCACGGGACTCCAAAGCAAGCGTCGTCCAGAACGGATACGGAGCAGTGGGGCCGTCCGAGCGGAGCGAGTCGGCGCCACGAAGCGAGCGCAGCGAGCGGGCGACATCCGTTTTGGCGATGCTGGGGAGAATGCGTGGGGGCACGGGCTCGGATCCGACACGGAGTGTCATCACGGGTAGAACCGAGCATTGAGGGGAACCCGGAGGGCTTGCTTTGCGAAGCAAAGTTCCCCGTCTCCGTGAGATTACGCTCGCAGAGCGAGCAAGTAATCGCAACGGAAGCAATGCGAGGTTCGGATGCACGGCGACCGTGAGCGAGACGAGGACTGTCCGGTGGACAGTCCGTCGAGCGAACTGGGGAGCGAGCGTCTTGACGAGTCGTAGACGAGGCAGCGAGCGACCGTCGGGCCGTGTCGTAGATACGGGCCGACAGGCGAACGAGCAAGCGTAGGAACGAGCCGAACGGCGAGTGTACGGAGCGCGAGTGAGCGCTCTCCGTGAACGAGTCCGTTTGACGACGGGCCCGGAGGGTTCGTCGTCGTTCAGGACGAGTGAACGGTCTCACGGGTTCGCCCGCCCCCCCGAGGGCGAACCCGTTGCGACCGAGCGAGCATGGCAGTGGAGCGTAGCGAAACGAATGCGACGAGGGAGCGGTCTTGCGAACGAGCGACTGCGGAGACGAGCCGGAGCGTCAGCGGAGGTGAGTCGTAGTCAAGCGAGAGAGCGGACGCCGAGCGGACGGTTTCGTACGAGCGTGATCCATGCGAGTACGAAACGAAGGAAGCGAGGGAACCGAGGCGAGTAAGCGGTGGACGAGCCGGAGCGTTAGCGGAGGTGAGTCCTGGAGCGACGAGCCGAGCAAGAGCGAGCGTAGCGAGCGTCACCCGACGAGACGGAAACGACCCGGTGGGTCGTTTCACGAGTCGGCAAGGCGTTCGCCCAATCGCCCACGGGCGAACGCCGTCCTGCGGGGCTTGCGAGTGAGTCTCGGAGAGTTCGATCTGCGTGAAATACACCGGTGAGCGTCACGAGGCGAACCCGAAGGGCTCGCTTTGCGAAGCAAAGTTCGTCCGATGTAGCGAACCGTTGTATTTCCTGGCGTAGCCAGAGCAGGACGAGGTCGCCGAAGGCGTACCGAGAGAACTCGACGGCGAGCGAGCTCGTTGCGCACGAACACCCCCCGTGAGTGCGCAACTCTTCGGCATAACGCAACCCGTTATTAACGGAACCCGTTATGCCGAAGATTTATTGGGTGGCTTATTCCTACGGTTTTTCTTCCCTACCGACCAGCATTGGAGAACGAGGTAAGGACGAGGAGCAAGGCGACTTAGGGCGCAGCTCTAAGGAGCGTTGCGACGAGATCCGTTTTCTCTTGAGGCGAGCGAAGCGAGACGAGAAAGAAATACCGCAAGTTCTCCATGCGGTAGCCCGTCCACGGGACCGGAGAGCGCCTTGAGCGAACGTCGTGGCCCGCGAGAACCGTAGCGATGAGCAGCTCCGAGAGTGGAGCGTCCGAGTCTCGCGTAGTCGGCAGCCGGGAAGCGGACGAAAGGTCATGATCCGAACGAAGAGAGGATCGGACGCGAAGCGCGAAGCGAGAAGAGTGCAACTCTTCGAAGCGGAGCCTTTCGATCGGAGCGCCGCGTAGTCGGCTGCGAACGATGCGCAGACGGCGTCAAGCCGACCCAGCGAGACGAAGGCGAGGAGCGTCGGGAAGAGCACAGGCTCGAGCGGGGACGAGTGTGGCCGATGGAAGGTGAGCGACCTGTTCCGCTGCCGGTGAGCGTCGACGATAGCGAGGGGAAGCGACGACAAATCACGTAGCGAACGCGGAGTGATTTTTTGGAGCGGCCGAGCGAAGTCGTTCGGATCGTAGTCGCGAGAGAGCAGGCCGGGAGGCCCGCAGCCCGCGCTCTTCCCGTCCCACGGGAAGCGCGCAGGGCGCGAGGGTCGGGGTTTGTTCGTCGAATGCGCGCAGCGCCTTGAGACGAACCCGACCTGCGAACGTCCGAAGGCGCGACCCAGAGACGAAAGCGAGCGGCATCGGAGCAGCGAGCGAACCCGTAGCACGCAGGAGATCTGGTGCGACAAGGCCGTCTCGTTCGACTCGCCAGAGTCGAAAGGCCGTTCCGTAGGATGGCGCACCAGAGCGACCGTGCGGAGTCGGCTGCGTCGCCGTAGGCGTACGCAAACGAGTCTCACGCGACGGGAGCGCCCCGAACCCGTAGTGATAGTCCGCACGGGGCTGAGGACCGACGACGTTCGAGGGCTGCTTGGCTTCCGGCCCACTGAAGCAGGTGGAGAGCAGACGCAGAGCTCGAGTCACGGGTCGGGAGTCGTCGTGTCGCTCGGAGCCTGCGAGAGCGACCGACGAGGCCTTCAGGCCGAGGAGACGACGGAGACACGTGAACGAGGGCCGAACGAGCGGAGCGAGAGAGCCGCTCGCGGTCGAGCTGACTCGTAACCTGCTGGTGTGGGCATGCGTCGCCTTGGCGTACGCATAGGTTGAGGAGCGAGTGGTGAAGTGAGGCGCTAAAGAGCGTGCCGCTGCCGGAGGGAGCGGACGAGGTAGCGCTCGTAGAGCGGACCGAGAGCGACGCCGAACGAGAACGCGAGAGAATCGAGCGCGGAGCCCGAGCGACGAGCCGAACGAAGTTCGTGCGCAGTCCGAGGAGATCACGACGACCTATGGTCGGAGTGGACGACGAGCCGCAGGCGAGCGAGGCGTGCCGACAGCTTCGTGCCACGTAGTGGTGCGAAGCGGCCCTGAGCCGAGCGAGGACGAGCACAAGAGCCCGAGAACGAGGAGGTCCGGGTCCGCAACCACGGGACTTGAGAGCGTGAGAGTGGCCGAGTCGTTAGCGTACGAAGTAGTTCTTGCGCCAGCCGAGGCGACCCGAAGGGCGTGCTTTGCGAAGCAAAGTCGCACGAAGGCAAGCAAGAGATACTTCGGCGAACGCATCAATCCGAGGGGGCCGGCTCCCCGAGGATTGTGCGGGCGAGCGTGAAAGCACGGCGTAGCCGTTGCTTTAGACGAGGCCGATGGTTTGCGTCCTGCACGGCGACGAGTGCATAAGAAATATAGGGACGACGGCCGAGCACGGCGAGGCTTGTCGGCACGGTACCGTCCGAGCGAAGCGTCTTTTTTCGTGAACGGAGTGAACGGAAAATGCGGACGGAAATATTTCTTATTCACGGGGATCCGTTCCGCAGCGTCGGGGCTGAAGACCGGGGCATTTCGATCAACGAGGCGATCGCAGATCGCTCCTAGCTCTAAACATGATGACCGCAATGCGAAAGACCGGTCAGCGGGGCCGGAGAACGCTCGTCCACCGGCGATTCCCCGACCCGAACGTAGTGAGGGGGGCGACTGCAGCGGAGCATACGACGAGAAACATTCCCGTTTCGAGTCGTTGCGGAGCGGGGAGCCAGGGGTCGGAAAGGTGGCGAGCCGAGTTGGTGATACGAGGATCGAGCGAGCGTTAGCGGCGAGCAGCACGCAGACGAAGGCGGAGTGCTTCTCGCGATTTCGATGTGCTTTGCGAAGCGAGTCGTGACGAGCGAGTAAAGCAATACGAAATCAGCGTGCTCGCACGACGAAGTCGTTGCGAGAGCGAGCGAGATTCGGACCCGGAGCGGTCATCCGGGTACGCGAGCCTGAGAGTACGGGGCTTCAGTTCACGCAGAGTTGTTCGAGTCCGTTAGCGACTTTTCTGGTTTCGGAGGGGAATCTAAGATTTATCGTTCCGCAGACAGTCCGATCGGCCGACCCGTCATGGGACAGGAAGGATAAATGTTAGAGGCGTAGTCTGCGCAACCAGAAAAGGGCCGTGCTGGGTCCGAACGAAGTGAGCCGTGGCGAACGAGCGAGGACCGCTAAGGCAGCGTGACGGCGCGCCGTAGGCGTCGCCGGAGGACGAGAGCAACGGACTTCAATCGCTCTCGTGGGGCATGCGAGGCGGGGGATGCGTCGGGTTTGACCTTCGGGGCTTAGGAACGGCACGAACTACGTCGAAGACGTGGCCGAGGTCGCCGCACGTAGTGCAGTGGCCGAGGGCACCACGAGCGGCTGCGACCGAACGCCCGGAGCGAGCGTGGCGAAGAGAGGAGCAAAGCGACGAACGCACGCCTGCGAGCGTCGGTCGTGAGGAAATCCGTGTACCGACGAAGTCGAGTCGGGACGAGACGAGTCGGAACATCGGATTTAGCGGGGCGAGCAGGGCGTAGCCCTTGCGAGAGCGAGTGGTAGTGGACCATGATCCGTGAGAGGGGCACGCGGGCCTGGGACTACGGGGCTGAATACCGAGGTGATTCGACAGGGGAATCCCTTGAGTGCTCACCGTCGGAGGTAGTGAGATCTTCCTCGAGGAGAAAAGGTCAAATATGAGGAAGCCGTGCGGAGTATTTACGGACCGGGAAGAGAAGGACGCGACGTTCTGCGGGGCTACGGATCTGATCGACCAGGCGTATCGTTTCTCCTGCACCGCTGGAGAAGGCGATCGCCGGTAACCGTCGTCGGCCGGAGCGGACCGGGGAGTAAATACGTAGCGGAAGGCGACCGAGTATTTGAGATTTACGACGAGAGGAGAGATCGAACGTCCTCCGAAAGGTGACGCTCAGGGTTCCCCGCAAACGGGACTGAGGAGCGAAAGATCCGTCGGACTCGGCGGGGCCGACGGATCTGAAGCGACACCGATCGCGTCGCGGGGTAAAACTCTTTGTGTGACGAGGGAACCGAAATCCGGAAGTCGACGAGAGCTCAGTCGGAGGCCGTCCACGGTAGGCCGAAGACTTGAGTTCGAGGAGACGACGGATGAGGCTCGCCGACGAAGTCGGTTTCCGAGGAATCACAAAAGGTTTTACCGGCGAAAGCGATGACTCGCACGAAGTGCGTAGTCAAGGGGGAGCGTCGCGGCGTCCGGCACGGGGCTCTAAAGTCGTCGGGGAGTCGAGGCGAGACGATAGCGACCCGAAGGCTGCGTAGCGAGCATCAACGAGCCTTCTGCGAGTTGTGCGAAGCGTAGCTCCTGAGGGAAATCAACTCTACGGGCGAGGCGAGTCGGGACGAGACGAAGCCAGTAGCGTTGATTTAGCGTGCGAGCACGGCGAAGCCGTTGCGAGAGGCGAGACGAGACGGACCATGGCGCTCTCGTGCGCTATGCGGGCCCGAGAATGCGGGGCTCTTGAACGAAGGTAGAGAACGAGGTTCGCTAGCGACGGAAACTGGCGGTCTTCGAGCCCGAGGAGCGGAGCGACGAGCGGTCGTAGATCATTTTTTCGTCGTACCGATCGCAGATCGAGCGACCGTAGGGAGCGCGTAGGACGAAAGAATGACGAGAAGACGGCAAGTTTCCGGGCCGTGCTGGTGGCGAGGAAGCGAGTCGGGACGAGCGACGAGGCCACGCAAAGGCAGCGTGCCCGACACGACTACGAGCGCTCAGCGAGTAGGCGTTGTCGGAGAACCGAGTGAACGGTATTTAGACGCTCCCGAGGGGTATGCGAGGCGGTGAGTGCGGGGCTCTAAAACGAGCCTTGCCCGTATTGCGTACGATCAAGAGCGGAACTTCGTGAGAGCGAGAGCAGCGAGCGAACACGAGTGGAGCGTTTGATCGGGAGCAATTGGGTAGGCGGGGATCGTCACGACGGTCCGCACGGGGCTTCGGTACGCAGGTAGCGAGGTTCTCAGGCGTTAGCGGCGGTCGCGGTAGGGAGGAACGACCGGACGCAACCGCAAATCCGGTTTCCCGACGTGGTCGAGTCGGGACGAGACGAGGAGGGAATGCGGATTTAGCGTGCGCGCAAGTCGAGCTTGCGAGACTTTGTGCGAGCCCGGGAACCGAGCGATCGTTGTCGCTCTCCGCAGAGATCGCGAGGCGGGGGATGCGGGGCTCTAAATCTACGACTGCCGTACCGTATTGCGGACCCACCCGTAGCGAGCGTCAGGCGAGTGATGCGTGCAAGCGAACGAGCCTGTGCGAGCGGGGGGTGGGGAAGCAATCGGTCGGCGTCATCCGTCGGCGGGTCGTTCTCGGGACGGGGCCGGAGAGTGATGCGAGTACGCGTCGGTACGCGGTTTCATTCGTGATGAAGGTCGGTCCGGGTGCGACGAGCGAGCGAGTGCGCCGTTCCGAACGTAGGCATCACGAAGGTCGTCCGTCACGAGGGGAGGTTTCTGAGAGGCGTTCGGAAAGACGAGCACGGCGAAGTCGTCCCGAGACGGGGTCCCCGTCGAGGGTTACGACGCCGAGAGAAACCGACCCGAAGTAGGACACCGAGTGATGGCGCAGAGAGGAATGCGGACGAAGCGAGCGGTGACTTGCGGGGCTGAGGATCTCGGGCCCTACGAGTGACGTTGTCATTGCCGAGGGTAGGCAACAAAGCAAAACAAATGCGGTAAGCGTGCGGTAGCAAGGCGAAGGTAGCGAGGCTCCGAGCGTACTTCGCCGAGCGAAAGCGAAGCGACCGTGTTTGTTTAGGCGTTGCGAAGCAACTAGCCGGTGGTTTGTGCCGCACCGAGGCAGGACACGGCACGCGAACCCGTCGCCAGGGTCCGTACGGGGCTTACGAGCGAGACAGCGAGGTCGGAATCGTCTCGACGCACGGAGCGAACGGTGCACTCGTAGCTGTGCGGGAGAAACGAGGAACGAGACGCTCGAGCGACGGGAGCATCGTAAGCGACGAGCCTGCGAGGAGCGTCCGGAGGGACGATGCGGGTCGCGAGAGCGAGCGAGGACGAGGAGGTCGTGCGAAGCATCGGCCGACGAGAGCGAGCCGAATGCGACGGGCACCGCCAGGGGCACGGAGGGTTCGGCGAACGGTTCCGAGAGTTCTCGCTTGCCGCCGTAGGCGGTGACGAAGTTTCGTGCGCACTGCTCGTAGGGCAGACGAAATCGCGCCGCAGGCGCGTATTTCGCAGTGAGCAGTCGAGCGATTCGCGCGTTCATCCGAACCTACGGTGAGGATGCGAGGCGAGGCGCGACGAGCCGAGAGCGCCACGGAGCGGAGCGGAGTGGGGACGAAAGCGAGACGGTGGGCCGAAGGCCCGACGAGACCCGAGGGACGTGAGCGAGTTCTAAGACGAGCGAAACGTACCGAGCCGCCAGCGGCGAGGAGACGCGTCCCCGCGGAGCCGCTCCTTTAGGATCGGCTGCCGGGGCAAGAGCGTCGACGAGGGCGAGTCGAGTGCGAGGCGGGCACCGCCGTTCGAGACGGCGACCGAGCGCGAGGACGTCGGCGGGGCTTGAGACCGAACGCTTCGAATCGTGATTCGAGGAGCGAGTTCTGTACCGAAGGGATGGCAAGAGTCGGCTTGATGAGGGGCCTGCCAATAAGCGGCGACAGCCGTGAACGAGGGCACGACGCAGTCGTGGACGAGGTCACCCCGAATCAGCCGACGATGCCGATCCCGCAGGTGCGGGCGAGCGGACTGTGTGGGTTTGGCGGGGCCGGGGACCGAACGCTTCGACTCGTGAGAGAAGACGGCTTCGTCTGTTGCGTTGCCAGAGGCTTTTTGCGAGCGGGCGAGGAACGTTCGCAGAACGAGACCGGCGTGACGACCGAAGGACGTGGCGTCGGTCGCGAGACGGCACGCACAAAGCCGTTGGCAAGAGCAACGGCGAGACGTCGGACCGAGGTACGGGGCTTCGCAGCGAGAGATTCCTTGGCCTGTACGGGAACGACGGTAGTCGACGGAACTGCTTGCGTAATTGACGAGGAAGGCCAGTGACCCGTTCGTTTCACGGACCCGTTCGGCCGACGAAGTCAATGTAGCAAG
>RGCF01000115.1 GCA_009919265.1 Bacteroidota bacterium
GCGACGGCAACGGCAACGGCGACACCATAGCACCCCAGGAAGAAGCCTTAAAAGAACAAGCGGAATACGATAGCTACCTGAAACGAACAAAGGAATTGTATTACAAGATGTCTGCTCGCGACTTATTTCAAGCGCTCTGGTTTTCCATTTCGTCGTGTTATATCTGTCTCTCCGAATACACGAAATACAAGATAGGATGGAAAACACGCAATAGCGCGATTATGGATGTAAGCAAACGGCTCGCCGCGAAAAATATGATGTATGTTAAAATATTCCAAGCATTCGCGACCAATCGCAATATCATGTCTCCTGAGCTCAACCAGTTTTTCAGCGAATACACGGATAATGTCAAATACACCGAGGAAGAATACGACCTAAACGAACTTAAAGAGCTGGAGACGCGTTCGACGGAATGTGCACCTTATCGTCCATTACGTATTTTAAATGATTACACGCCGATAAAGTCGGGATTGATGTCGCTTATTTTCAAGGGCGTCATCGACGGCGACAGCGACGGCGAAATAGAAGTCGTCGTGAAGTATCTCCGCAAAAACATCAGCAAGAATTTTAATGCTTCAATGAACAATTTGGTCGTATTCGCGAAACTTACGCGGTATTTCCCGTATCTACGAACGCTGAATGTCGAGAGCCTTATTCTTCAAAATATTGTATGCCTCGCAGACCAAGTATGCTTTCGCAAAGAACTCGCGAATATTACACTATATTACTCCAGATGGAAAGATTATGAATATGTGAAAATACCGAAACCGTATCCCGATTATACAGAAAAAGTAAACCCCGACATCATCGTGATGGAATATATCAACGGAATGAAAATAACGGAAATCGACCCAGAGGATAATGATTCATTTGGTAAAATATTGGCGGGATTTAATGCGAAGGCTGCATTTTGCACGTCATTTTATCACGGCGACCTTCATCCAGGCAATATATTGTTTATTAAGAATACACTGGGAACTCCGGCTCATCAAATCGGAATTATCGACTTCGGGATTATCGGTCATCTCTCGCGCAATGACCAAGAACTATTATTCCAAGCAGTGAAGTTTATGTATCAACGCAGATTCAATAAAATCATTGATTTGATTACGAGCTGCGAACTATCAGAAAGTGCCAACCCGGAACTCGACATTAAAGATGTTATTCCAGATAAAAAAAGCGATAAGTTTACTACTCTACATCAAACATTAACCGAAGTCCTCGTGCGATATACGACACCTGAAATAAGGTTCTTCGGTGTTGCCGAAATATACGAAATCAACTATATATTGAATAACTACGGCCTGATGTTCAAACGGTCACTGTATCGACTATTTATCACTCTTGCAATTATGGACTCCATCGGAACACGGCTCGGAAGCGAACAAAGTTATATTCAACATATGACGGACATTATTGTAGATATGTTCAATATCGAATTGAAAGGCCGGGACGCCGACGACGGCGACGGCGATGACGGCGGCGGCGGCGATGACGGCGGCGATGACGGCGCGTGAAATGTATGGTATCTACAAGCAAACGAAACGAATCAATATTAAACGACACGCAATAATATTGATTATTACATAATGAAAATCGGAATTATTGGCAACGGATTTGTTGGTCGCGCGACCCAAATATTTGCGAAGAATTACTACGGCGACGGCGACGGCGACGATGTCGAGAGATATGAAGTGCTGCCGAATACGAGGACAACACCGGCCAAGCCGAATTCGGTATATACGATGAGTGCGTCCGCTGGGGGTTCTGCCCCCTCTCCAGATGACGAGCAATCATACACCATTCCGTCGTTGGGGGGTGAACCCCCCGGCGAAACCCCCGCCCCATTTTTCAAACGCGTCTACTTCAAACCCATCACAGTATATATCTATGACATCCGCCCCGAATTATGCCAGCCCCTCGGCCTAACATTAGAAGACATCGACCGCGAATGCGACCTCCTTTTTTTCTGCCTACCGACACCACTTCATCACGATGGGTCGTGTTATACCAAAATTCTGGAACACGCCATTTCTCGTTGCCGAACCAACCCCTATAAAATTATCCGAAGCACAGTTCCGGTAGGATTCGCCGCCAAACACGGATGCTATTTTATGCCAGAGTTTCTTACAGAAGCAAACTGGGAGGCTGATTTTCGAAGCACGAGAGAATGGGTAATTGGCATTCCTGCCGCCGCTGATGCCGCCGCTGATGCGGCAATGACGCCCGCGGTAGAAGAGTTCAAAACCCGGATACAAAAACTCATCAAACGAAGCCATAAAAACCGTGCGATTATGTCGCCTAGCGTCGTGTTTTGCAGCACCAATGAAGCAGAAATGCTCAAACTAATGAAGAATTGCTTCCTTTCGGCCAAAGTCGGGCTGATGAACGAGTTCTATGATTTCTCTCGGGCGACGAATACCGATTTCAATGCCGTTGTTACACTCGCGAAACTAGACCAACGAATTGGAACATCACATTTCAGCGTCCCTGGCCCAGACGGACGGCGCGGGTTCGGCGGGACATGCTTTCCGAAAGATACACATAGTCTTTACTGCCAGATGAATGAACACGGTGTCTGCCCTCACATATACCCGGCAATCCTGACGCGAAACGACACCATCGACCGACCGGAACGCGAATGGGCCAAGGATATATGGCGCACGACCATCCCGCTTCCGACCCCGACATCGAAAGTCGTCGTGGTGTTTAATGATACAGCATCCATTACGCCTTCATCGACGTCCGTATACTTGGCGGACATCATCAGAACAAATCTCGCGAAGAATAATGTCGTTATTGAAGTGTTACGCGATCTTCTTGAGCATCGTGTTCTATATCTCACGCCGACACCGACACCGACACCGACACCGACACCGACACCGACGCCGACGCCCACGAACCATATCGTAAAGTATTGCGACCGAAATCGTCCGGGAGCACCACTATTCTTCCCTCGCGTGGATGAATGCTATTATGTCCCGCATTCAACACATACAGCCTACGAGACAATGCAGGAAGTGGCACGCGTCATTGATTTATGGAACCAACATCAAGAAATGACGCTATATGTTATTAAATTGTCGCGAACCAAATACGACGGCGACGACAACGGCGACGGCGACGGCGAGAGCGAGAGCGGAACAGAAGGGTTCGATAGCGACGACAACGGCGACGACAACGGCGACCTCGACAGATGTGCTTACGCTGTTTCGATTATCCAAGATTATTTTTCACGCGTTTTGTCCGTTTTGCCGAACCAGAAACGCGGTCTCGTCGTGCTCTTCTAGTGTATTTTCGCTGGTTGGCCGGATGAGTGGAGCGTTTTCGCTTTGTGGTAGTTTGGGGCTTGGCCGAATTGTGTTTTCGAGTGCGGGGTTTGCCGCCCCATTTATTTATGGGTTGTTTGAGTTGTTTTCGCAAATATTCTGATTCTCTTTTTAATGCGTTTAACCGCTTTTGACGCATCTGTGGGTCATCGTTAATACTTACAGCGTTTTGTTTTATTTTGTCTTCTTGTTCAAATCTCGTTCGTGCGTCTTCAGCAACCCTCTGCATTTCGTCCTCTGTCATCGGACTTTCCTCTATATCTTCTATTTGCCAATCAGTAGCGTCCGTCGATGACCCTTGTTGTCCAGCTGATCTTTCTGTAAATGCCCTTTCGGGTTTTTGAACACCTTGCAAAAACGGTGGTAATTGTCTTCCAGTATTGCTATATCTTACGTTTGCTGGCGTTTGTGATGCTCCCAATTCCGTTGTTGGTGTTTTAGTGGTATTGGAACTCAATGATGACACTGATAATGGTCGTATTTCTGGGGCCGATGCAGATGACGGCTGTGACGCTGATCGTCCGGCCAACCTATTTATCGATGGTGACGCTGGTCGTCCTTTTGAGAGCGATGCCGAACTCGTTGTCGGTCTCAGTGCTTGTGATGATGCTGGTCGTTGTGCGGCGAAGTTATCAAACATATCAACGCGATCACTAATGTTTTGACTAACCAGTCGTGGATTCATTTTGCCTGTCTCCTCCGATGCTCCTCTAGCACTTGCCGGTGATATTGGATGACCCGATGAAGTCGAGCTAGTCACAACTTGACGCATTTTCAGCGGCGACGACTGTGATAGTTGCGTCGTCTGATTAATCTTACACAAAAAATCTTGTATTCCATTAACTAACGGTGTTAGTGTGGTGTCATCTACTATTGTAGAAAAGTGGTTATCCGTTGTTGTTTTATATGTTGCACTGGCCTGGCTTCTCGGATAAAAAATACCGTTTAATGATTCAGAACTCATTTTGTCCATCCATCCAATATACGTATCATAGAGATGTGATAATAATTCACAACAATCCATTCGTATTTGTGATTGTTTATTTACACTACTCAACAGTTTTGTTTTATCAGCCGTGTATTCAACATCATTACTGTAATATAAATGAAACGCAATTAAAATAACCCAATTTAACATGAACCTATATTTTTGTTCTTTTTTTTTACTAGTCATATTTATTAAGAAATTAGATTGTCTATTCGTTAGAATTCTTACTTTTTTGTCATCATATCTGTAGCATTTTGATAAATCAGAAAAAAGTCTATCAAACAATTCGTTTTTTTCGGTATTTTTCCATGTAAGGTCGGTTGTACGGTCTGTAGTTATACCTAATTGGATTTTCGGACTCTTTTTTTCAAAAATACTTGTTAATACAGCAAGACAACCTTCATTCTGAGCCAGAAACTTCCACAATGTGTCATACATATTAAAATACTTTAAGTCGGATGAATTCCTATCTAATATTTTTTTTATTAGGTTCGAAATCGTCGATTTATGAACGGCCTTTGGTCCAAGTGATACAAAAAACGGACGGCTGTCTGTATGTTCGATTAATTTGTCGCCGTCAATGCCGTATTTTTTGAACTCGGTTCCTATTTTTGCCTCTCCTTCAATAATTTCATTTCCTTGTAATTTTTCCATTTTTGTTAGAAAATCGTCCGTCAGTTGTGTGTTTGCAGGTTGAAACCCCAAAAATAATGCCTGAATTTCTGGCGTGACTGTTTTAACTCGAATTATTTTTACAACTCTTCCGTTGCCGCCGTGCTGAATACGAGCACCGCCGCCACGGGCGGCAGCGGCAGCGGCAGCGACACCTGTCGAACCCAATTGTTTTTTATCTTCGTATACGACAACATCTAATACATTTTCCGCTGGTTCAATGGCGTCAGCTGTTGTTTCTGAAGTAGTCGATGCTGCTTCTAATCTACTTTTAGCCAGAGTGAAGCTCTTTGGTTCAGGCACAAAGATACTATATCTGCGGCCGGTTGGTTTTGTTCCTATTGGTTCAGAAGAGGATGCTGCCTCCGGCTTCTGTTCCTGCTCCTGCTCCTGCTCCTCCGCCGCTGCCTTCGCTTCCGCCGCTGCCTTCGCTTCCGCTTTCGCTTCCGCCTCCGCTGCTGCCTTCGCTGCTGCCTTCGCTGTCGCTTCCGCTGCTGCCTTCGCTGTCGCTTCCGCCTCCGCTGCTGCCTTCGCTGTCGCTTCCGCCTTCGCTTTCGCTTCCGCTGCTGCCTTCGCTCTCGCTTTCGCTACTGCCTTCGCTTCCGCCGCTGCCTTCTCTTCCGCTGCCTTCTTCGCTGGTAATTCACCTTTATATTTGCCGAACAATGTCGATAATGCTAATTTTCTGTCTAACAATCCTTTTCTACGTTCCCATAATTCTGCAAATTCTGGTTTTGGGGAATTGTCTACAAATGGTATTAAGTTGCTACTTTCACGAAACGGTTGGTCGAGAGCACTAATATGCCCATCAAAATTGCCGATAGATAATTGGGTAAGATAGCTACTGCTATTTTTTAATTGGTATTTAATTATTGCTTGGTCGGGCGAATTAATCAAATCAATATCTCCATTGTCATTAGTTACAGGTTGAGTCTTTTCGAGTTTTCTTATTTCTTCTTCTATTCGGTCTAGAAGTTGGGTTATTGTTATCATTCTTTTTTTATCGTCTTCTCGTTGTTTTTCTAGTTGTTGTATATCTTGTTGTTTCCGCTGTTTTCTACCGGTCTCGGCAGCAGCAGCAGCGACGGCGGCGGCGGTGGCGGCGGTGGCGGCGAGGCGTTCGAGTGCATTAGTCTCATTATCAAGTTTCGTTTGTTGTGTTGGTGATGTTGATGATAACTGTTGCCTACGTGGTCGCGGTGGTGATGTTGGGGGATTGGATGGTTGGGCGGGTTGGTGTTCGGGAGTCGCGTTACTACTCGCTCCTTGGGTTCTCTGTCGATTCATATCGGTAATTTGTTCCAATATAGGTCTAAATTCATCAATCAACGACATCCGCTGCTTATGTAATTCTGCGTTATTTGCCAACCTTTCAATTTTTCTTTTTAATTCGCGTAGGTTATTATCTATCTCTGCACATTTATCATTAATTTCATCATAGTTGTCACTGGTTTTTTCATCCATTACATCTTTTAATTTGGTTATTTTACCTTTTATAATAACGAATGCTTCCTGAACAGCCCTCTTGCGCTGATTCCATGCTATAATATTTTTTTGAATAACAGTAGCAGCGGCAGCAGCCTTCGCATCAGCGGCAGCCTTCTCCTCAGCGGCAGCCTTCGCCTCAGCGACCGCCTTCGCATCAGCGGCAGCCTTGGCCTCAGCGGCAGCCTTCGCTTCAGCGGCAGCCTGGGCTTCAGCAGCAGCTTGGGCTTCAGCAGCAGCTTGGGCTTCAGCGGCGGCCTGAGCTTCAGCAGCAGCTTGGGCTTCAGCGGCAGCCTGGGCTTCAGCGGCAGCTTGGGCTTCAGCAGCAGCCTTCGCATCAGCAGCAGCCTTCGCAGCAGCAGCAGCAGCAGCAGCAGCAGCAGCAGCAATCGCAGGATTTTGTTGTTGTATATTTGTAGCCTCTTGTGACAAAGTCGCAATCGACGTGACTACTGCCGTCGCCGCCGCCGCCATACCACCAATGATACGTGCGTGTTCATCAACCGCCGCATTTATATCCGCTAATAATTGTCCTAGTGCGGCGCGGTTCGCATTGATTTTTCCTCGTGTTTCTTGAGCTCCAGTATTGTATCGTTCGACTTCACTATTGTATTCTTGAAGAGACAAAAGCGAGCTATGAACTGGTTGTAAGGTATCATGTAAATCGTTCAATGCTTTTATATTTCCTTGTAGTTCATTGTATTCCCTGTTCAATTCATCGAACCTTTTTTGAAATTCGCCTTTAATGCTCTGAGCAGCAGGAGCAGCAGCCATTTTCTACTTATATTTACAAACGATATAAATATAAGAATTTTACACGACACGACCTAAATGATTTCGTAATTTTTATGGTAGTTTTGCGAGGCTGTCTGTAATGGCTGTTATTAAACCTGTCTCATTATAATCTTCTATTTTGGGTCCGAGAACAGGAGCAGGAGCAGCAGGAGGAGGAGCAGGGGCAGCAGGTGCAGGGGCAGCACCAGCAACACCAGCAACAACACTAGCAACAGCAGCAGCAGCAGCTTGAGCCTTTTTCAATTCAGTTTTAGCATTTTCCAATTCAGCTTCAGCCGTATTCTTCAATGGTAGTGTTGTTTGCCGTGATTTTTTTGTAGAAGCCTTTTCCGCAGCCGTCACAGCAGCCGTCACAGCAGTAGTAACCGCAACAACAGCAGCAGCGACTTTGGGGTCTTTGTTACTGTGGTATTGTTGGGCATCATCCAACAAAGTAATAGCAGTAATAGCAGCAGTAATAGCCGCAGCTTTGTTTTCTACATTAAGAAGTTGGTCCAATTTGTATTGAAATTCAGTTTTAGCAATACCGGAAGCAACAGCCATAGCAGGAGTAGTAGGAGTAACAGCAGCAGCAGCAGCAGCAGCAGTAACAATCTTAGCAGCAGCATCTTTAATTTCTTGTTTTTCGCTATTAAGGTATCGGTTGAGTTTTCCCGTAATCACCGTCACACTCACAGTCGCAGCAACTGCCGCAGTATCTTCAGCAACCTTATCTTCAATGTTCGCCTTAATCGACACATCTATTTCATTTATTTTGTCTGTTACCTTTTTTACCGCAGCATCGATGTCAATATTAATTTTATCAAACGCTTCTTTTGCCGTCGCTACAGTGGTCGTAAAATCAACTGCGGGCGAATCTGCTTTCAATGACTCTATAGCTATTTTCGGTAATTCAGTGGTTTCTAATGACTTGTATGTTTCATCTATTTTCTTGGTGAAGTCGTCCCATTCTTTTATTTGCGTTTTAATATGGGCGATATAGTTTTTTATTGTTTCGCTACTACTGTATTGGGTTTTTTGCATATATGTCAAATATGTGGAAAGAACGCCTTTTAATGTCGTCATACTGCCCTTAACTTTTGATTTACTCTTCGCTAAATTATCCCCCGCGTCACTGTGCCATTTATCAATACCATCACTGACTTGGTCAAACGCTAGTTTCTTTACGTCTTTACTTCCGTTTACCGCTATCGCCGATTGTTTTATCGCTTCGGTTTCCAATGCTTTTACGGCGTCCGCTATTTTTTCTAATTGGTTCGGTTGAGCCGTCTTCGCGTCGTCGGCCTTCTTCGCGTCTTCGGCCTTCGTGTTCGCGTCTTCGGCCGCCTTCCTCGCCGCTTCCACCGCCGTCGTCACATCGCGAAAATTAATAATATTATTTCCAGAACCAAAGTCCGTCTCCGCTGCCGCCACGATATCAGCCAGTTCT
>RGCF01000116.1 GCA_009919265.1 Bacteroidota bacterium
ATTGCGAATATTCAATCACAACTTACACGTCAACAAAATGAATATGATAAACAACTATTGTTGAAACTTACTCAATTTAAAAAGGAATATATTGATGATTTGAAGATGATTTTGTCATCGAATATCACGGATAAGATTGCTCCTTTGATTAAAGATTCAAACGGGAATATAATGGATAAGACGCAAATATTGATGACCGAACTATTTCCAAAAAATAATGAACACCTATCTAAACAGATTAATGAGAGCATAAAATCCGTTGGTTTATTTATAATGGAAGAGATTGGTAAACGGTCAAAAATGGATGGTGAACCTTTGTCACAGTCATCATTTGATGGTTTTATCAAATCCATTGACGCAAAATTTGATAATGTCATTGATTCAACTAGGAAAATGGTTGATTCAAACAAGGATGCCACTTTGTCGCAATTTTCCTCTATAACTTCATCACAAAATTCACTTCTATCTGAAGTAAAAGATGTTCTCAAGAAAATGGAAAATGGTAGTTCAAAAGGGAAAATGTCTGAGAATATTGTTCTGAACATCTTGAGGGGATTATTTCCATCAGGATATTATGATTCATCGTAAAGATAAACAGAAGATTTTAGTTGAGAATAAGTGTTATGAATCTCGTCAAGTTACATCAGACCAAGTTAAGAAGTTTATTCATGATGTAGACACACAAAATTGTTCAGGACTATTTCTTTCTCAAGAGGGAGGTATTGTTAATAAGGAAAACTTTGAAATAAATATACACAATAGAAACGTCTTACTGTATATCCATAATGTAAATTATGACCCGGATATTATTAAAATTGCGATTGATATTATCGATTCTTTCAAATCTAAATTGGATGAAATTACAACAACCGAAGACTACTCAATAAGTAATGATACGCTCGAAGAAATTAATAAGGAATATCAGCTATTTCTTGAACAAAAATTAGCCCAATTGAAAATGGTTAAGGAATTCTCTCAAAAGATGATTAAAAACATTGAAGGTATTGAACTTCCTTGTCTTGAAAAGATGCTATCATCAAGATTTGGTTATATTACTTCAGGTAAATTTATTTGTGATAAATGTAATTTTGTTGGGAAAAACCGATTAGCTCTTTCAGTTCATAAACGAACGTGTGATAAAACTACACAAGAAGTTAATAATGATTCTCCTTCAAATATTCAGTTGACTCCACCTGCGTCACCAGCGCAACCGGTGGTTCAACAAACACAATCCAAAACACTTACAAAAAAGGTTGGTAGTTCTTTACCAAACAAATAAAACAGTCAAATACCGTCAAGATAAATAAGACAAAACAGAGTTATAATTTGTATATTTTACAACTATGTTTCAAGATGGTGTTATACCTTACTAAGGTAACAAACACATATTATATACTAAATTTTCAAATACTAATTTAGTATCTATACATATAGACATAAAATATGATAAAGAATTTTACGCAACATTATGAATTCTTGGTTACACAATCCAAATCCTTTTCGTTCATTGTGTTGGTTATAACTTTCGCCTTAGTATTCCTAAAATCTGGTTCAAATATTATTCCCCTAAATATTATTGTGTTGTTAGGTAGTATTTTCCTGTTTCACTATTACCCAGGGTATTATCGTGTTGTAAATGCTAAGGCACCTAAACTGACGCCATTATTGGTTGTATTTGATTTCATACTACATTATTCACCATTGTTTTACATCATCGTTTACAAAGTATACAACAGGACAGAGATAAACTATACACTTTGTTTTGCTATTCTTACGTTATACATTCTCTTGTTTCATTCAGAAATACATAATATCTACTTCAAATACGTCCGATACTTATCATAAACATTCACACAAATCTCTCGGAATCATAGAATCCAAACAAACATTCCGAGAGATTTCAGTCGCAAAAAGATGACCCCGGCATCTCCGGCATCAGACTTTCTCACGAATCCGCGTTCCATTCTTGCCAACGGCCGAATCTTAACGCCATATGTTTGAGAGATTAGATGCCGAACCATCTATACACAATCTATAAACCTAAATCTCTCAACACAACAATCCCAAACCATTATGAACATCCGCCAAATATCTCGGTATCATAACTTTCAAACTATCAACGCCGAGAGAAATCAATCATAAAACACAACCCCGGCATCTCCCGCACCGGACTTGCTCGTAAATCCACGTTCCATTTCGACCGAAGGTAAATATCGAACGCCATATTTCGAGAGATTGATGTGCCAGAAAAAGAAACAACCATCATACAACCAGTATTCTCATTCTCATTCACCTAATTTCTCTCGAACTCCAGAGTTTCAAACTATCAACGCCGAGAGAAATCAATCATAAAACACAACCCCGGGCATCTCCCGCACCGGACTTGCTCGTAAATCCGCGTTCAATTCTTGCCGACGGCCGATTCTTAACGCAACACGTTCGAGAGATTGGGTGCCAGACACATACACAATATATATTTCATAAAAATATATAAACAACCAATGTGTTATAGTATCATAACTCGTGTAATGGAATTAGACTCATTTGAAAAGAGAATATTCTCACAAAACGGCGAAGATGGTATTACAATGAAACTACTTGAACTGATTTATAATGGGGACAATAATGCTAAATATTACGTAGAATTCGGTGTTCAATGTGGCATTGAATGTAATACTAGAATATTACGGGATAACTATAAATGGTCAGGTCTTCAAATGGATGGAGGGAATCAAAACCTGACCATTAATTTGCGGCGGGAATTCATAACAAAGGAAAATGTTGTGGATTTATTTCGTAAATACAACGTCCCCAACCACATAAATGTGCTGTCAATAGATATTGATTTCAATGATTTTTATTGCTTGAAAGAAATACTGAAGAATTATACGTGCGACATACTCATCTGTGAATACAACGCGACTCATCGACCGAATGAAGACAAAATCATTATTTATGACAAGAATGGCAGATGGGATGGTTCTAATTATTTCGGAGCGTCGTTGTTATCTTTCACCAAATTATGCGAAAAATATGGGTATTCTCTCGTATATTGTAATAAAAATGGCGTAAACTGTTTCTTTATTCGTAACGATATTATCAAAAATAAGAACTTGGATTTCAAAGGGATGGGTGATATAACGCAAATATACAGACCCGCTGATTATAGCAGCGGCCCTAATGGAGGTCACCCAGCTGACCCGAAAAACCGTAAATATGTAACGTTTGATGAAGCGATTGATGTATAATCATTTATGATAAATCTCTCACTATAAACATTCAACGAATCTCTCGGAATCATAAGATTCAACCGGACATTCCGAGAGATTTCTATCGTGGAGGTGTTATCGAGACTTCCTATTTATCCTTCGTATATGCTCCGCCTATAACCCGTTCATACGGAGAATTCTCTCGCCGTATAAAATAACAAAACTATCCATAATACCGGTGCTATTTTGCTAGTGTATTATATCAAAATAAGATATTCCCATTTATTTATTGTATATCATATCTACATAATACACAAATGAATCTCAAAACCGGCGACATCATCCTATGCGACGACCTCGAATATCGCGACTGGGGGCTCTTCAGCTGGTTCATCAAATTCCTTACAAAAAGCGACTTCTCTCACGTGGCGATGGTCGTAAAAGACCCCGAATTCACCACCCCGCCAATGAAAGGCACTTATGTCTGGATGTCCGGGACATCTAACATCCCCGACCCAGAAGACAATCAAATGAAATTCGGTGTCCAATTCGTCCCGTTCGATGAATATGTCCAGACATACGGCGGAAAATTATACCTTCGGCGAATACATTCCGAGAGATATGATGAACTCTTCACCACAGCAAACTTGAAAAAAATACACGATGTCGTATATGATAAACCATATGACATCGTAATTACAGATTGGATTGAGGCGTATTGTAAGAAAGACCCACACCCACAAAAAACAACGCGGTTTGTGTGTAGCGCATTTGTCGGTTATATTTATACACAACTCACGCTTTTACCGGAAGATACGGACTGGAGCATCCTGTATCCAGGCTTCTTCTCAAGCGAGAACCCGGCGCTGCGTCTCCTCCACGATTCGCATCTCTCGAGAGAAGAACTCATCCACGTCTGAGCAAAATCATTTTGAAACCAAAAATAACTCCTCTGAAATAATATGCTTTTTCTTGTATCCCATTGTATCTTCTATATATCGCCCAAATTCACGAATGTCTACATTACATTGCTTCATATTGGTTTCATTCCATTCAATCTGAATAAACGGCTTATATTTTTGTATCGTGTTTTTAGCCCCTTGTAGAATATAATACTCCCAACCTTCTGTATCTATTTTTATGAAATCGACAGGAATATTATTTTCATAAAATAGATTGTCTATCGTATCCACTTTTATTTTTAACGGGACAATATCTTGAAAGCGTAACGGGGTTGAACCAAGCGTATGTAATCCATTATGAGATTTAGATGTATTCAATACACATTCACCAGTATAATTCGAAATTCCTAAATTATAAGTTTTCACATTTGTGATACCATTTAACATAATGTTGTCATTTAATAATCGATATGTTTGAGGGAATGGCTCGAATGAATGAAATGTGCTTTGAGGTAAATACTTCGCATATAACGAATATAACCCGCTTTGTGCTCCAATATCAACGATAGAAACCGGCTTATCCGTTGGCACATTATCAAAGAAATAATCGACAGAAGCTTCTTCCCATCTCGAGGTCTTTGAAGTAAATGTTTGAGGTGTTATACTCAATGTTTCATTCGTTATACTTATAGGATAATTCGGATTTTTATGATTATAATAATATGTCGCCATTTACATTTCTCGATTATAATATATTCACTTTTATTACGAACCAGTATTACGATTACTACCGATATCTTTCACGCGATTATTCAACCACTCGATATCAATAAAGGCGCGGTTCGTCGAGAGATAATAATCGCGGATAGCAGTATTTACCATCAACCCATTATTCGAATACCATTCGTTCCCCCACATCGACAAGTGTGTGTAAAGTGTAATATAATCGTATGGATGACTCGACAACTTATACGGGAATTCGTGCAGGTTTTCAACCAAATCCCGCCTCACAAATATAATATTTCCGGTGAATGAAACAGGCACATACCCTTTATTCAACCCTAACTTCACTGCAGATATAAAACTACATCCTTGTGCTACGCGTGAAGGGTTCTGTTGGCGAAGTAAATCAATATTGTAGGCGTTCGACGGTTGTCTGGGCAACTCGTCAAAAATTGGGTCTCTATAGCTATTCACCTCAAAAATCACGATTTTCGGGTTGTAATTTTTCATATTTTCCCATACATAATAATCATCGCAATCAATATCAATCGAGAGAACATCTAAATCCTGTTTCATATTTCCGCGAGCCAACCACGAATCTAAATTATTCGCCGCATTATCATAAAGAACAAACCCTTGGAATACTTGGACACCCGAATACGACTTATAGTTTTCTACACACTTTCGATACCTGGCTTCATCCGCCTCGATGAGCATACCGGTGAATTTACGCGACTTTACCAAATGTAAGACATTCGACGAAGAGACGCCGTCAGACGCACCAAACTCGCAGAATGTGCCCTCGCCCTCGCTGCAGCCGATATTCAACTCGGTTAACAATTGGTCGATTATTCCATCCTCGCCGTTTTGCGAGTATACATTCCGACAATACTTATGATACGTATTCGTTGGAATCGGGAATAGCCACCTAAAGGTATGGTCAGAAATGTTTAACGACATCGAACACACTATAAGATAATAATATAAACACCTTTATTTATTATACTACAGAACCATGTTCAACTATTCCATCCCGAATTCGTGCACCCACGTGAAACTTGACATCGGCCTCTCGTATAGTGCCCCTCAATCTCAATCGTGGCTCTCGCACGAAGACGCCGGTTTAATGGTATTCGGTTTCGAGCCGAACCCGGAAAGTATCGCGAATATCACGAACCGAAATAATCGAAAACAACATCCAAGTCACGGAGATTGTCTCGAATCCAAGTATATCGAGAATGGACGGTTCGTCATTCAACCGTGTGCTTTGAGCTGCGTCGATACACCAACCACAATGAAGTTTTATGTCAGCCAAAACGACTGCGGAACATCCAGTCTTTACCCGAACAATGAAACGCGTCTAGGGAAAATAAAGAGCGTCATCGATGTGCCTGTCCTTTCTCTCAAAATGTTCTTCGACGGATTTCCGTGGGAGAGGTTTGCGTATATCGATTACATTAAAATCGACGCTCAGGGGTCGGATTTGAACATTCTGAAGAGTGCTGGGTCGTATCTCCGCGAACGCGTGGTATATGTCACGGCAGAAGGCGATGGGAACCAGTATATTGGTGCTAGCGAATGCTCTGAGAGCAATATTGTATCATATATGGAATCACAAGGATTTACGCGTATTCGCCACCCGAACACCACCGACCCGACATTTGTCAATAAAAAGTATATAGAAGAATCGAAGAAGATATACATAAAACAAACATAACGATGACCGAATATTACACATCGCCCCCGAGAATAGATGGGTTTGGCGCACAGTTCCAGCAAATAATAATGGACATCCTTTACATATATAACAATACCAATAACACTTATTTGTTCCCAAACATCACGAGTTTTGAACATAATTATACGAAAGAACCTGATTTCACCGAGAAACTTATCAGGTATATGAATCTCCGCGAACATTTTCCAATACCAGCAAATATATCCCCGAATGTTGTGAAGCACTATTCTCGTTCGATTACATACAAGTCAGTAGAAGAGAATCTGACGCGTTTATTGAAAAGCCAGACAATGAAAGATATAAAGGCGATGTTTTACGCGAATAAAACAACGCCATTTGATACGAAGTATTATAATGTCGCCGTTCAAATTCGGCGGTATAATTCTGTAGATACTCGTGTTGAGGGAGCCACGACACCTCACGAATATTATATTGGATTGATGAATCATATTCGTGCAACCTATCCCGACGCAAAAACAAGACCACTCCGGTTTCATATTTATTCACAAACCACCGCGACAGATACAGAAGCCGTATTTCGAGAGAAATACAGCACTGGAAACAACGATACAGAGCTTCACCTTAATGGGGATGTATTACCGGCATTCAACGGTATGGTATTTGCTGATATATTGATTTGCTCGGGCTCATCATTTAGCTATTGTGCTGCTTTATTATCGAACGGTGTTATTTTTTATAAACGATTTTGGCACCGACCTGCCGACTTTTGGGTAGTTGGTGACAACATTTTATCTGGAAGGAAATGGGCGTGATATCGTGACGTGATGCGATTATTTCTCAATCACTACCTCCTTCGCCACCAGTTTAATCACCTTGGCAATATTTCGGTCGTCTCCATCCAGGACTGCACGCGACATATTGATATACTGCGTATTTTCGTGAGTTGAACTATCCTCGCATTTCGGGTTCTGTTTCGCCCACTCATTCACGAGAACGATATTCTTATGCTCTACGACACGGACAGCATTCGTAATCTTGGTATTTTTCGAGTCTTCACGCTCCCATTTATCGGCATCCTTGACATAAAGCGTCTCTCGGCGTGCGTCGCTACAATGTATCGGGCGCTTACATAGCTCCGTCTTTCTCAAACTATCGAGAAATAGTTTCGACATTCCTTTGACATATCCCATCTTACCGAATTCATCCAAGTCGGTGATATTCAGGCGGATTGAACTCGCGAAATCGGTGAGGTTCATCGCGTCCTTACACTGCTCATTCAGAAAGAATTGGAGATTGAATGTATTATTGTTGTTATTACTGTTGTTACTATTGATAGATTCCGCGTAATAATGATTGTTGGATGCTGCAGCCGAAGCACTGGCAGCAGTAGCGGCAGCCGCGGCAGTCGTAGCAATCGTTTGTTGCTGATTGTATAACATTTCTATGATTTTATGCTGAAACTCTTGGTTGTTTTTCAACATATCCATCATCATCACTTTTAGGTCTTGGTCGGTCGCAGACGCGGTCGCGGACACGGACACGGAAGACGCAACAGGAATACCCTCACAAGTTTTTCGATGCTTCCATAATCCGCTCTTACTGTGATACTTATGTCCACACTTATCGCAGTTTTTATAAATTCGCTTATCAAATATAAAAGCAGGTTGGACGGTGGGTTCTCCTGTAGAGTAATCCTTGGAGTTTTCGAGTAAAATGTGATTGGTATGATGTGGGATGACCGGTTCGCTGGCGAGTAAAATGACACTGTCGGGGTTCGAAGCCGTTCGTTTTGCGTGCTTTATGGATGATATGTGCCGATTGTAGTCATTTTTGTTATCAGTTATGAAGTGGCAAACATCGCACCGAAATAGGTAATTGTGACTGGGGTTCGCTGAGGTTCGCATCGGGTTTCCTAAACTACCCGGCGATAAAAGGGTGGGAGGGCGGACGCGGAGGGGTGTAAAAAAGTTTCAGTAAGGAGATTTTCAGGGAAAATATGAAAATGAGAGCATAATGGTCTAAAATGAGAAATTGAGGTTTTTAGTGTTTTAAAACCTACTCGTTTGGAGAAAATGCACATCCCCCCCGATGTGCATTTTTCATTTTACGCTGGAGATTTTGAAC
>RGCF01000117.1 GCA_009919265.1 Bacteroidota bacterium
TATTACTTACTCCAACCGAAAGATGTCCGAGTATAATTTCTTATGAATATCTCTCGAGACTTCATCTTGTTTGGCTAAAATGAATGCTCGTCGCGTATCTTCCTCTTCTTGTCGCACCCGCGACTGCTCGTAGATTTGTTCTTGCTCTTGTTTGCTCGTTTGGCGGTATAACTCGCGCCGCGACTGGTCTCTAAATGTCTGTAGTTCATTGATGTTATTGAACTTACGCGTTTGGTAGTAATCTTCTTCTGTCACGGGAATGACTGTTTCTGTGTGGGCTTTCTTTAGGTCTTCATAACGAAGGTTGCCGAATATGCCGCTCGAGTATTCTTGCGGGCGTTCTCTCGTCAGGTCGTATCCGTTGCCGTTGCCGTTGCCGCCGCCACCCGCGTATTCAAGTTCCTTTCTCTCGACAACAGCATACCGATTTCGTAATTCTTGCTTGCGTTTGTTTAATTGTGCGACTTTATCCGCCCAATTGCCGCCGTTGCCGCCGTTGCCGTCGTCCCCGTCCCTGTCGTTACGGTCATTGTTGTCAATGCCACGAAACCACTCTTCATACCCCGTCTCGGTTTCATCATCTTTCAGGCGGTATTGCTCGAATTTCTCATTAAACCATCGGTTAAATTCGCCTACCTTCGTGGCGGTTCTGCCGCCGCCGCCGTTGCCCCCGTTGCCGCCGCTTACCCCCATCATTTCATCCAGCCGCCGTTTCATTCTATCGTGTGTTGCCTGTGAATACTCGTCGTTTGCGTCGTGCCCGTATCCCTCGCCGCGTGTTAGGCGGTCATAATCTACAACGGATTTCGCTGCTGCTGCCCCGCCGTCTATCGGGATATACGGCTCGCGTAGTGTATCCTTTGCGACACACCTAGGCGGCGGCGGCGGCGGCAATGATGGAACAACCGTGCTGTTTGTGCGCGGTGTTCTCTCGACGCGTTGTGTATAATGCTCATCTATCGCGGGATGCCGTATCGTATATATTTGATGAAGGATGCGATATGCCTTCGTGAAGAATAAGAAATACTCTTTCGGCAGCTGGCTCTTGTCCGGATGCATCTTCAGCACGGAGAGTTTCGCGCGTTTGAGGTCTTCGTGATTGAATAATGTTGGTAGATTGAATAGAGCAAGAATGTCTGGGAGATTATAATTGTCGATATTCAAGTCGAGAGATTCCATACTCGCGGTATTGTATTGTATTGTATTGTATTATTATTTTATGTTATTTACATTTGTATTCGAAATTTGTAGATAACATCGTAGCATTCTACACTTTGGCACAACGTGCGAAAAAGGCGACGATGTCTGGAGGATTCGCCCCTGTGACGGAGTCATCCGGAATATACTCGGTATTGCCGGCCTTATAAAACAGGAAAACCGGAATTCCATTGACCATACGCTTCTGTTTCATAAATGCATAAAAATCAAGCGAGTCGTCGACATTCACTTCGTAGCACTCGACCGGTCGTTCCAACTTCATCACAATATTGGTGACTTGCTCTGTAGCGAGAACCTTGATGGATTTACAGGGGCGACACCAATCCGCGGTGAGTTTAAGGATGGTATGTTTGCCCTGCTTTGAATTGAATTCGAGCAATCCCTTAAATGATTCGCGGGTGAGTTCGATGGGGGTCAGTGACATCGGGAATGGAATGGAATGGAATGGAATGGAATGGAATGGAATTGAATTGTATATTATATAAACATTTTTCTTATTTCTATTATAAACGCAAAACAATGCATATGTTCATTATTCCGTTCTTTATTTCTTGGTTGTATATCGTGGCAAGCTACTATGACTATACTCAGAATAAAGAGCAATATTCAGCAAAAATACAGCAAAAACATATTGAAAATCTATTTTGGAATGTATTCGTCTTTAAACCGTTATCATTAGGGGTTATATTATATATTCGACCGCCAGTTGATACATATCATTCTTTATCGGCTGAAATACTGTATGTCTTGATTCAAATTGGGTTTGGCGAGGTCTGGTTTTATACAATTCATTACATCATTCATACCAAGTATCTATATCGATTTCATAAAACACATCACGAAAATAATGAAGTGATTGGTATATTTGCTTTATATGCTCATCCGTTCGACGCAATTGTAACCAATATAGGTTCTATCATTTTACTACATTATATCATTCATTTTTCAGTTTTTCATGTCTATTTTATTGGGACGATTGCAATAGTTAATACTGTTATATCATCACATACCGGAACAAAGGTCGGGTTTCATCAATTACACCACAAACGTTTTACTTGTAATTATGGAATGAATTACTTTATGGACAAGTTATTTGGAACGAAAGATAACTCTCAATCAATACAGGATGAGTGATAATATTATATTTTACGGTAGAATGGTTTCAGTATCAAATGGACTCGAACCAATTTCCTCGAATTTTCCAAAAAGGCACATTGGAAGATAATACGGTGTCTATCGGTGTATCGATTGAAGGTGGTGTGTTTTACTACTGGAGAAATAACGCCTGGTCTCGGGTTACTACGCTTACTTCTGCCATGTATAAAAATAAATGGGTTCATTTTGCGATTTGTAGGTCATCCGGCATAACAAAAATCTATATGAACGGTGTTTCGATTTTTACACTGGCAGATACCTACAATTATACAAATACCGAAAATTTGTTGATTTCAAATGAGAGCAGTTTGGCTGCGAATACGGCGTTTGGAGGGTATATGTATTATTTTCACTACATAAAAGGTGTAGCAAACTATACCGCGGACTTTACAGTATCAACGGCGATGGTGACGGCAATACCTGAAATTGTATTACTTCTTACGGCGGATGGTGCTTCTGGGTCGTTGGGAAATACTGTCACGAATAATGCTGAGACTTTTGCGATTGTGCCTGAACTGTCGTTACCGCCGCCGCCACCGCCGTCTCCGCCGTCCGTTCCTCCTCGGTTCATGCACGCGTTATTTACAGATAATTCGCGGGTCTACTACAAAACAAATAGTTTAGCGTCTGGCGGAATTGGAGGTGTGCGGAATCATCGCAGGAAGGCACGGCGGACATAGCTACGCTACGCTAGTCGTTTGACCTTTTCGACATCACATCCAGTAGTTCTGCGTCATCAAAATCAGCTTCATCGGCAGTAGAAGCACTGTTATTTGCGTTGCCCTCTTCTATTGCTTGTTCTAGCATAAGTCTCCCTGCCATTGAATCTCCAGGCCACCCCCTTGTTGAGTGTCCTCTTTGCGATTGTTGTTTCAATATACGATACAACCCCCGTATTTGAGCATCATCGAGTTCTTTTCCAAGAAACTTCGGGGCCCATTCACTCGCTACATGCTTTAATGTTTCTATTTCAATACGCTTTCTATCGGCTTTAACTGTATGGTATCGTTGAGGACTACGACTATTTCCGGTTAGTCGCCTTGCCAGTAATCTCGGTAATGCCCCCATAGTTCGAAGAGACCAATTTCGTTGAAATAATGTAGACGATTTTTCATAATCCCATAATTTCACAGTATTGTCACCACTCCCGCTTGCCAGTATCTTCTTCGTAGGATGAAAAGCAACAGAGAAAACCCAATTACTATGCCCCTCCAATGTAGTAATACATTGGAAGTCCGGCAACATCAACCATAATTTCACGGTCTTATCCCCGCTTCCTGACGCCAGAATAGGTTTTTTCGGATGAAATGACAAAGAATACACAATATCAGTGTGCCCTGTCAGTGTTGCTAATACAAGTGGTTCTGGCACGGCGGCGGCGGAGAAGGAGGAGGAGGCGATGCCATCCGCGAGACCCCATATTTTCACACTATTGTCGCCACTTCCGGTTGCTACCACCATTTTCTTGGGATGAAAAGCAACACACTCAACTACTCCAGTATGTCCGGACAGAGTCGCCACACATTTCGCAGATGAGTAGTTATCAGCAATACGCCATATTTTGGCTGTATTATCGTAGCTTCCTGATGCTATGAATGGTTCAGTCAAATGAAACGCTACACTGCGAACTAGGCTACGATGTCCGTCGGGTTCTCCGCCGAGTGTCGCTACACAATCTGCGGATGAGTGGTCATCAGCAATGCGCATGCGCCACAATTTCACAGTCGTGTCATCGCTGCCAGTTGCCAAAAGTTGAGCAGTAGGGTGAAACGCCAGACAGTGAATACGACTACTGTGTCCTTCTAGAATAACAGAAGGTGACGCCAATAACGTGTAATTTTCGGTCATTTTACATAATCTCACGCTGCCATCTGTACATCCTATTCCTAGAAGTGGCGAACTAGGATGAAACGCGACGGATAAATAACTACATGTTCGGGGTTTAGTCAACTCATGAGCTAATTTCAGGTCAGGTTTGTGCGAATGAGACACAGACATCGACCATACTTTAACTGTCCCGCTGCTTGTGCATGTTGCCATAAATGGTTTTGTCGGATGAAACGCTACTGATTTTACCCGGCTCCCGTCTGGGTCTAAACTCAATAATAGGTTTGGCATACCGCCTTTTTGGTGTATTTTTTTAGTTGTTTTGTATTTCGCGCGTCGTTTTGCAACCGAACGCTTTTTCATTATTTTATTATACAATACCACGCGATAATAAAATATTATGTCATTATTCTCTTTCTAAATTATGCCTCCCACGGTGCTTTCGAAGGGACTGGGTCGAAATAATGAATCTGGCTCGGGTGTCTGATATGATAACTCAATTTCTTCCACGAAGGAATGAAAAACATCGCGCCATACCACATTTTACCCTTTTCGAATTCCGGAAAATACACATTTTCAGCATAGAAAGCGAGATAGCCAATAACGGCAGAAAACGACCCGTGTGATAAAATAATGTGCTTACATGTAGACGCAAATTGTATGGTTTTTACTTCCTTATACGGAATCAATTGTGCCTCCGGGAACTCTTTCTTTAATGTTTGTATATACTCGTGTTCAGGTGATTCAGTTGATATATATAAATTATCATAAGCGACATTACGTATTGCGTTGATATAGTATACCAGTCCAGGACTAAACTGAATTACATCGCCTAGCCGTATATGAACATACAGGTCGTTGTTATTATTATATCGGTTCTTGAATGGATTAAAGGCGATAATCTTCGTTTTTACTTCATCCGTGCGTAAATGATTGTAGATGAGGTCGATGATGTCTTTCGACTGAAGATATCCATAATCGTTATTCGGGTTGAGATTACACGTTATCTTGTTTGAATTATAGAATTTGAAATAACTTGAATCTGTGATGATTTCGGTTCTTGGATGAACCGTAGTTCCGCAAAATAAGTCAATCCCCATACCTGTAATCAAGTCGTGACTACAGTATACTGTGCGTAGGTTATGCTTCTTCGCTAGGAGTGAAATCGCGATGTCGCGAATGAAATGGTTACAGAACCGTCCATAGGGAGCGACAGTCGTCATTCGAGAGAATGTATAGGGTTGTTATACATTTATACATTATGAACATTTATATTATTATACGGTCGTGGGCGTGGCCATATGATACGCCTTATCAATCCGTCCATCTCTGAGCATCGACGCGTCCTTTTTATGTATATCATCCCGAGAGATATTCGATGTCAATATCAAGATTAGATTTGGATAAAATCCGAGGTCGGTAACTTTATCCAGCGTGCTATTCCAATCCGATTTATCCATCATTGGAATCGGAATATACAAATGCGGTTTCACATTTCCTTCCAATACCGCCATAATCATTTTGTCGCATTCTTCCAACACTAGCACGAGTTGTTTGTTGTCATCCGGAGAGATTGTGCTATACACCTTCGAGAGATTATCGCCTGGGTCTGTTGGTTTCCATGTATCACAATAATAAGCGCCGATTTGCTTGGCAAGAAGCAAAGTAAGGAGCGATTTACCTGTGCCTGGCTCACCATAAATGAAAAATGTTCCGCTATTCGAGGATTTATTTTTGATGACCGAGAGAATATCATCAATAATATCCTGTTGGTATTTGCGTGGTTCTCGTTTCAGGAACTTGGTTGCGTCATATTTACGGTCAGAATATTCCCACCACCACGGATTACCGCGTCTTTCGCGAATGTCGATGAGTTTGTTTACCGGGTTTGGTTCATTTTTTTCAGTATTGGTTTCATTTGCCGTCATTCCATTCAACGAACTTTTACCGGTGGTAGACTCGTATGTTGTGCGTTTCATAATGATATACATGATTTGTCCTTGACTTCCTTGCTGTGTTTCATTCGAGTAAATATATCCAATATACCATTTTCCGTAAAATGCCCCGAACGGGCGGCCATTCTGGTAGAATACGGAACGACGAATTTTCAACTTGTTGATAAGTTGGTTGCAATCACTTTGGTCGGTAATTTTATAGCCTTGAATCTTGAAAAAATGTGCAAGTATCATCGGGAATGTATAAAGGATTGGAATGGTTGTAATGAGAGACATTACGAAAATATCATAGAAGCCCATTGTGTAAGTTGGAAAGTATACAATGCTACGAGAGAAATGTTTATTTCGAAATCAGGCCGGAGTGAATGAAAAGACTGTAAATGGCCGAAAATATTTCGTTTGAAATTCGGTGAAATTTTTGACTTGAAATATCGTAACAAACAAAATCAAATAATACGACTGGGCCTATTTCAGTGAGGCTTACATTTACAGCTATTACTAACTGGATTTTATAAATGTCCAAAACGCTGTTTGCGCCGGAGACTTTTACAACAGAAAATCGGGCATTTTTTAAATTATCGTCACAAATATTTTCCCTTCTTCAAAAAGTTGTGACGATAAAATTTTATTCGTTCATTTTCGCCGGGTTTTGTCTATCTGTATGTTATATAAAAAACGGACATTCCTTTAGACAAAACCGGAAAGGTAATATCAGAGTGATTTACAATGGAGAATTTCAACAAGACCATAGATAGCATCATACAAGCGATTTCAACTGCGGCATTATCGTCAGATTTACAGTGTGAAAATGAGGATTACCCATCAAAAAATTATAGATTTTCTTGTAAAAACTGTTACTTCTATACGAACAAAATTTCTAATTATAATGAACATTTGAACACTGCGAAGCACAAGCTTACCAGTATTACAAATCCAGCTGCCGAGCAAGACACGACCCCTCCTCCGGAAGTATTGAATTCACAACCTCCGGAAAATCGAAAAATATACAAATGCAAAAAATGTAATCGACCGTATTTTTCGAATAAAGGATTATGGCAACATTCTAAAAAGTGTAATGTATCATCGAGTAATAATACAATATCTACAAATAATTCAACATCTGATAAAACACAAACAGAGCTAATCACATCTACAGTGACGGATATCGTGAATAAGCGAACCATGCAAATGTTTGGAGCAGTTTTATTAGCACTAAAATCGAATGTAAATAATATTGTTACACAAGAAAATACGAGTGTGCCATCACATAATACCAACAACAATCTGACTGTCAATGGAAATATGACAAACATGAATAATAATAACAATAAAACATTCAATATCAATATGTTTCTCAATGAAAAATGTAAGGACGCAATGAATATGACTGATTTTGTAAATACAATTGAATTGGATACGGATGATATGGAAGATGTTGGTAGGCACGGATTTGTAAAAGGAATTTCCAAAATTTTTATAGAAAACCTAGAAAAGACAGACGTGACGAAACGACCTATTCATTGTAGTGATGTTAAACGAGAAGTTGTTTATATAAAGGATGATGATAAATGGGGACGAGATAATATCAATAGTAAAAAAATTGTCAACGCGGTTCGTGTTATTGAAAAGAAAAATATAGAACTTATAAATAAATGGGCAAAAGAACATCCTGAATGTGAAAATAGCGACACTCAAGCAAATAGCAAATACTTGAAACTTGCGAAATCGTCTGATGGTGATGATGAAAGTATAACAAAAGTTATAAAAAATATCGCCCACAAGGTAATTATTGATAAAAATGAATATTCGTAAGATTATCGTTCGTTAATTATACCTCCCTCCAAAATGGACATTTTTCGCCAAAACAAGGACATTTTTGTAAAATGATACAAAATGGTATATAAATGGTATATAAATGGTATAAAAAATCGCAACAGGAAACATCGTCTAAAAATCGCACGACAAGGCAAAAAATCGCATCTAGGTGATGGTCTCGTAGGGGATAGTTTAATACCATAAAAATCGCAACAGCAAATATCGTCTAAAAATCGCACGACAGTCCAAAAAATCGCAGCTAGGCGATGGTCTCGTAGGGGATAGTTTAATCGCAAAACGATAATATCAGAATGTTTATAAGAAACATATTCAAACAAGGAATGATATTATTGTGAACGGACACTTTTCAGCCGAAAATATTTCGTTTAAAAATGGATAAAATCCAAAACTTCCTATCCAAATAATCCCTGAGAATTCGTTCAATACACTTTTCAGCCGAAAATATTTCGTTTAAAAAATGGAAAAAAATCAAAATATGTTGAATCCAATCCGTGCGAAATCGCACCGTCCAAAATCCGGTCAGTCACAAACGTCGCGATTTTTTATATTACCCAGACGATAATCAATGCGATATATCGCGACAAAATACGGGACTGTCGGGGATTTTGACCCCCAAAAAATGGACATTTTTAAAAATGTC
>RGCF01000118.1 GCA_009919265.1 Bacteroidota bacterium
AGACATAGTCTTCACGAAAATATCCAAGTGGATATGTGGTATTGACAGCAGGTCCGTCCAAGACATCTGTACCATCGGCATAATGTGTGCGAACTGAAATGCTTCTTAATTGAAATGAAGACTTCATCCGAACTATACCACCAGAACCATCTTTATTCTTATAACCATAAGCACCATAGATTGGAAATCCATCATAGGCAAATCCAATCAAAGGAGAATGAACATTGGCATTGATGGTGTAGAGCCCATCAGAATCATACAATGAACAAATGGTTGAGATGACTGTTTTATCCAATTTGAATGCGGAGGGATTTTGATGATGATGATAATTTCCCATTGCCGGATGACCTTTTGCACAATCGAATCCAATTCTTTCAGCCACAATTGCATCACGATTCCATACATTATCACCTTGACCTCCAAGCGGACCACCCAATAATCTATTTTGAGCAGTCTTCCATGATACACCATCGCGATAATCAAATAAAGCAACACCATTGATGAATATGCCAATATTCCCACCAGTTGTTGCCGTAGGATTTCCTGTATTCTGTTGTGGATTTAATGGAAATTTAAAAATCGCATTCTGACTTTGTGCCTGTGAAGGATTTCCATCGAGAAATGGTCCTGTGGGATATGCAGGTATTCCATTTGTATTGATATATATACTCGCAGCGGAATACTGTACTTTTTGGACATTGACGAGAATATTATTCGAAATGGCGGTTGAATTATTCTTGACATAATAACTTCCAACAGTAGTGGTATTCTGAAGCCAAGAAGTGATGACCGGATTTGTTTGCGATTGCGCAACAGAAAACAGTAAAAAAAAGCATATGAGTTGAATCATTACTTAACTCGCTGAGAAAATGTAGGATCGCCAAAACTTGGCTGAAATAAAAAAGACTTATCTGTCAACGTATGTAAAAAGGCAATCAAATCGGTTATCTGATTCGAAGTAAACTTCATTGATTGTGATATGTCGCGATGTTCATCAGTTGTATCAATGTTATATGCATAATGATTGATCACATCTCTTAGTCTTGAAAATCTACCATCATGCATATAGGGGAATGTGTATATGATATTTCGAAGAGTTGGGACTTTGAAATGTCGCATATCCTTTATTGCATTTGTTATTGCAAATCTACCAAGATCGTTCAAAGTATCATTTACTCTTAATCCATTGTGAGCAAATGTATTATTGGTAAACAATGGTTCTTGATGACAACTATTGCAATGTTGTTTGAACAGGGCATATCCAGATTGCTCTTGTTCGGTAAATGAAGTCATGTGTTGCTGTACTGAATCATATCGAGAATGAAAAGAAACAAATTGTAATTCAAAGCTTGCAATGGCTTTGAGAATCTTTGCAATTGTGATTGTTCCATCTGAAAATGCAGATTGAAACATCGCAGGATATGTATCATGACTCTTGAGTCTTTTGATAATGGTATCCAATGCATTATCCATTTCATGATGCGCTGTCAATGGAGTTAATACTTGTGCTTCCAATGAAAAACTTGCTCCATCCCACATGAAAGATTCACCCCAAGCAAGATTTGCCAATGATGGCGCATTGCGTTTTCCAATTCTATTCTCGATGCCATGACTCAAAGGATGATCTGAATGTGTGAATCCATTGTATTGTGAATGACATGATGCGCAAGAAATCGAAGTATCTCTGGAAAGAATGGGATCATGAAATAATGTCCTTCCAAGCATAATCAATGAAGAATCTTGTTTTGCATCCGCAATTGCTATTCTTGGATTGGGTATATGTTTGGGAATCTCTATAGTGAAACCCATCAATAATGCAATGCTGAATGATATGAGTAGTAATGTCTTCAATTGGTAATACTCATCGAAGAATAGAAAAGATCGGCCATTTCTTTGGCCTTTTTACCGGGCAACATGATTTCAAATGTATTTTCTTGTATGAGTTGCTCAAGACAAGGCTTGATATCAATTGAAATAGTCAATCGTTGATTGCCTTTGGGGATATTCATACGATATATTGTTGCATATGGAGAAGTATATCCTCCAAGATGCAATTGAAATGCTCTTCTTTGATTATGAGCACGAATGATATGCCCTTCAATCTTGCAATGGATATATCCTGTATTCCAAGTCCAGAACATGCCATGCAAAGGATCCAATGCATCGGAAAAACTTGTATGTATTGTTTGATTTGAATCTATTCCAAACTGCAATGATTCCGTACTATCAGAAATCACAAAGACATTACCCTGATCCAAATTCAATAATGTTACATGTGCATTGATATCATGAATAGATGTGACATATATTTTACATGTTGAAACAACTATGCTATCATTCACAAAAGGGGTGGCCTTATGCATGACAATGTGATGACTTCCAACAAATGGCAATACGCTTACTTCACGTGCTGATAATGTGCTCAACATGTGAGTGAGTGCGAAGATGAAAATAATGAACATGAAAAGTCTGAGAGTGCACTACAAAACAACAATGACACCTATTCTTTGATGAAAGTTACCGTGAACAAAGGTGTATGAAGGCATTGGAGTACATACATTCCGGGTTGGAGCATGGATATGTCCAAACCTTGATTGTGTATGATGTCTTGAATCAGTGTTTGACCCAACATATTTCTAATTGTTACCGAAATATCTTGCAATCCATGCACTCGAAGAATATCTTTTACAGGATGAGGATATATGCCAATAGTTAGTTCATCATCGTCCAAGCCATTCATTGGATCAGATGTGACAAACAATTGTGCGGATGTACTCGTATCAGTGCAACCATTTGAATTGATCAAACAACGATAGACCAAACCACTATCTGCTTTGGATGTTTGAAGCAATAGTAATGTGTCATTTTTTACACCATAGTATTGCTGATTATCCAATAAATTCATGAAAGAATTACCGGATGCTAATTGCCATTGAAAAAGTGCTGAGGGGTCTTCATGATGCAAACTAAATGATGCTTGCTTTCCTTCTTTAACGGAACTATTGATTGGTTGCTTTAGCAATGACCCACAAACCGAAATAACAACTTCATTTGTAGTATCGATGCAGCCACCTGTATTGATGATGCATCGATATTGTGTATTATTATTTGTCAAATTCAATGAAGAGAAGCTCAGTGTTTTTTCATTGCTTCCAGTGATGTTTCCTGCATCATAGAGATTTGAAAATCTTGTACCATTCCATAATTGCCATTGATAGGTAGCATACATATCACTATGTAAAACAGTAAGTGAACCCGGATCACCAGATCTTACTCTTATTCCTGTTGGTTGCTCTGTGATAGCACCACATATATTCAATTGTACCGAAAGAGATGTATCTGTACAAATCACACTATTGGTAATGCAACGAAAACGCGAACCATGATCTTTGGTGGTTAGATCAGAGATGTATATTTCACGGGCTTTTGCTCCTGAAATAGTAATTCCATCTTTTAGATTCACCCATTCATTGGCATCATACTTTTGCCATTGTAATCGTGCATCGGGGTCCGTATGTGAAATGGTCAACTTTGCAGTATTTCCGGGACGAATCAAAGATGGAGCAGTTGGTTGAGCTGATATTGATCCACACAAATAGATAGTTCCCGCTGTAGAGGTATCCTCGCAAATTCCGGATGACATAATACATCGAAAAGACCATTTATTCATTGAATATTTGGCTGTATCAATTGTGATCTTATATGTTGAAGAACCTTTTATTCCATTTCCATCCGTTAACACTTCATAATTCTGATTCTTTCGAACAATCCATTTATAGGTTGCCTGTGGGTCTGAATTACTCACGCTGAATGAACATGGAATATTCGGTATTCCTTTTACATCAGTCGGTTGATTGACAATTGATCCACACACAAGAAGGAGGGCTGCTCTGGAAGTGTCGGAACATACTCCGGATTGTACAATGCAACGATATAAATGAGGTCCTTTGCCAAGCCCTCGCTTGTCAACTTTTACATGTTGTGTATTTATCCCTGTATAGTTTGCACTTGCAGTAAGATTTGAGAATGCTCCACCACTTGAATATTGCCATTGATATATAGCATTTGGATCTGTATGAGTCAATGAGAATGTTCCTGTATCAACTGAAATTGCAATAACATTTGAAGGGTTTAATGAAATCTTTCCACAGACAAAAACACGAACTTGATTAGATGTATCAGAGCATGTATTTTTTTGAACGATACAGCGATACCAATAGGTATTATACTGTGAAGTAGCTTGCTTAATTATCAATTGATTTGTTTTGGTTCCTGAATACTCATTGTTATCAGCCATGATTTGAAAACCGTTTCCAGTATTCACATACCATTGACACTGCCCTTGACCATTTGCTGTAAGTGAAAATGTTGCTTGTTCGCCAAAATCAGGATACTGATTTACAGGCTCTTGTGAAATAATTGAACCACCACCAGGATATGGAACATCCAGTGATAATTGAGCGCCATTGTGTAATGTTAAATTATTATTGTTCGATGATATATCCCGAACTACAGAACCATCTATTGCATTAAAATCATAGAGAACTCTCGTATGTGGTCCTGGTATTATCTGATTCGGTGGGGTAAAATCTTGCGTGTATAAAACTGAATCCGAAACATGAAAATCATCGATCAAACCATGATAATAATAGGTTTCTTGTAAACCAATAATATCTAGTATGGCTCCAATTCTTGAGCTATTATCAATAAATTCCCAATCAGGTGTTCCATGATTTCTCTCACCGATTCTCACACCATTTTTAAAAATGACCAATTTCCCGGTTTGTTCATTTCCCGTAATGGCGATGTGTTCCCAAGTTCCAATTGTATTGATTGTTGAATCTGTTGAATAGGTTTGTCCATTATTCAAATAAGAAAAACGAATTCCGCTGACATTAAACACTGCCAGATAACAAGCAGTACCATATTGACCCCATATTCCGGGAATGGGATCAGTATTGCCTAAGCTTTTTACATAGAATTCAATCGTGAATGTTCTTTGTGCTTGATTTTGAAAAAATGATTCTGAAATCGTTCCATAATCGTCGATTCCATCAAGCGATAAGGATGCATTGCAGTATTGTTGGCTTTGCAGTTGAACAGTCGCAAAGCAGGAGAGGAGAAAAACGATGAGAAGGTTCATGTTAGAAAAGGAATATTCTTTTTCATCACATATATGACAGCCGCCGCCACTACGATATGCATGATATTGAGTGAGATGGCATACCCAACGGGTACATCCGGGATGAAAAGAAATGGATTGAGAAATGAGAATACAAGAATAATCAAAGATAATCTCTGAAAGATGCGAAATGCATCACGAGCAAATAGCGAAATCAGAAAGAATACTAATCCGGCAATGATCGATGAAACAATTGAAGAAATAATAGCATGATGTACTCCAAGTGGAGTTTCGGGCTTAATTTGAACCACATCATTGATTGCACCAAGATTTCTAAATGCATAAAATAAAATGCTATTGATGATGGAAGATGCAGCACCGGCTAGCAATCCTTTGATCAATGATGACTTCAATGTGATAGATGACATGCTCTTTCCCTAAAATGTCCCAAAAATTGACGAATTTCGTAACTCGTGTAAAATAAACCCATTATTTGTTCCTGACAACCAAAAAATTAGAATTCGCATGATACAATTTCAAGACGGAAGATATACCATAGGCGGTATGCCAATACATGAGCTTGTCGAGCAATTCGACACACCGCTTTATGTCTATGATGCCATGATTATGGAAAGGCAATTCAATCGCTTGAAACAGGCATTTTCAGGCTGTAAAACACGCATAAATTTTGCCTGCAAAGCATTGAATACAATTCGAGTCATGAGACATCTCCATGATTTGGGAGCTTGTTTGGATACCGTTTCAATTCAGGAAGTTTGGCTTGGACTCAAAGCCGGATATGCTGCTCATGAAATCATCTATACCCCAAACTGCGTTTCCATGGAGGAAATCGACCTAGCTGTCAAAGAAGGGGTAATGATCAATATTGACAATATCTCCATACTTGAACAATTTGGCGTGAAATATGGGAATAGTGTTCCCATATGCATACGCATTAACCCTCATGTGATGGCAGGGGGCAATATCAATATTTCAACAGGACATATTGATTCAAAATTTGGGATATCAATATATCAAATGCGACATGTTCAAAGAATTGTCGAGAATACACATCTGAATGTCATCGGTTTGCACATGCATACTGGAAGTGATATCGTGGATGTTGACATTTTCCTTAGAGCAGCAGATATTCTTTTTGAACAGGCCGAAGGTTTCCCTAATCTCACATTCATTGACTTTGGAAGTGGTTTCAAGGTACCATATAAACCTGATGATTATTCAACAGACATTGAAGAACTTGGTTCAAAACTCTCTGAACGATTCAAACGATTTTGTGATGAATATGGAAGAGAATTGGAATTATGGTTTGAACCCGGAAAGTTTTTGGTTAGTGAATCCGGTACATTTTTGGTTAAAGTCAATGTGTTAAAACAAACTACTTCCGCGATGTTTGCCGGAGTGGATAGCGGGCTAAATCACTTGATCAGACCTATGCTTTACAATGGGTATCATCATATCACGAATGTAAGCAATCCCGATGGGGCTCTCAGATTATACACTGTTGTTGGATATATCTGCGAAACAGATACTTTCGGTTGGGATCGAAAATTACATGAAGTGCGCGAGGGTGATATTCTGGCTTTTAGCAATGCAGGTGCTTATGGAATGACGATGTCAAGCAATTATAATAGCAGATTTCGTCCTGCAGAGCTATTTATAAAAGATGGAAAAGCTGAACTTATCCGAAAAAGGGAAAGCTTGGATGACATTTTACGCAATCAACTATTTGAATAATGTTTTTGGGGTGCATGTATGCGCTTAGTTACACCATTGGTCATGCTCTGCATGATTATGTTTCACTCATGCAAAGGGGATGATTCAAATTCTGGAACAACACAAGATTCAGTATCTGTAGACTCAACCATCACATTGATTTTTGCAGGTGATATGATGTCGCATATGCCAATGGTAAAAGCGGCATATAATTCAAAAACAAAAAGACATGAGTATGAGCATTGGTTTCAATTTCTGAAAGACACCATAGCAACAGCTGATCTTGCAATTGCAAATCTTGAAACACCTCTTGGAGGTGAACCTTATTCCGGATATCCTATGTTCTCTGCACCGGATTCTTTTGCAGAGGATTTAAAAAAGGTTGGCTTTGATATTCTTGTTACTGCAAATAATCATACGGTTGACAAAGGGAGAACTGGATTGGAAAGAACGCTTTCCATATTGGACACATTAAAGATTGCTCATACAGGATCTTTTCGAAGTCAACAAGAAAGAGATTCCACCACGCCACTCATACAAGAAATAAAAGGAGTTAAGATTGCTATTCTTAGTTATACCTATGGTACGAATGGTATCTCAGTTCCTTCACCAAATGTTGTGAATCTGATTGATCAAAAGCAAATGGAAAAGGACATTGCGAAAGCACGGTCTTTGGGTGCTCAAATCGTGATACCGGTGATTCATTGGGGCGTAGAATATCAAACCTATGAACACACATCTCAAGTGAAAACAGCTGAGTTCCTTGCATCAAAAGGTGTCGATGCAATTATCGGCATGCATCCACATGTAGTACAACCAAATAAGTATATCAAAACGACAATGGATTCGATTCCAGTCGCATATAGTCTTGGCAATGTTGTCGCAAATATGCGCGATAGATATAAAGATGGTGGAATCATGATCCACATGACGATAAAAAAAGTGAATGGCAAACCACGAATTGTTGGATTTAATGATATCCCTTTTTGGGTATGGAAAGGATCCAATAAAGCAGTGAAAGGAATTCATGGTTTTTATATTGTCCCTGAATCAAAAAAATATATTCTTCCTGCTTATGAAGCTAAAAAAGCGCAACTATTTTATGATGATACAAGAACGATTCTGAATAAATGATTCATGCGTTGTATTGCTCATGTCAAGGAATAATTTTACTTTGACTGATACAATTCTTAACAATATTAGGTTGAATATATGAATGCATTACTCATGCGTTATTCGCATCTCGGTCTTCCACTATTTCGTATTGCAGCATCTCTCATGATGATGTCTCATGGCTACACAAAATTCAAAGAATTGATTTTTGGGGAAAAAATTGAATTTTATAACTTTATGGGTATGGGACCTGAGATTTCTCTCTTTCTGGCAATCATCGGTGAATGGATTGCTCCAATGTTAATCATTGTTGGATTCAAAACAAGATATGCCGCATTTCTTTCTGCTTTCACAATGGGTGTTGCTGCATTTGTGGTTCATGGTGCTGATCCATTTGGTGAAAAAGAACTAGCACTCTTTTATTTTCTCTCCTTTTGTATGATCATGCTCACCGGTCCGGGTGCATTTTCCATTGACGATTCCCGCACATCATCCAAATGATTCGATATATTTCCTCATTCATGGTGGTGATCATGTTGACAGTGATCGCTTGGAATGCCAATGGGAGATCATTGATTGGTGTGGATGATGCTAATATTTATTTTGTGTATATGAATCATGTTGCTCAAGGACATGGTTTTGTATACAAT
>RGCF01000119.1 GCA_009919265.1 Bacteroidota bacterium
TGATTTTATTTGATTTCAATAATGCAGAATTAGATGAAGATAATAAGAGAATTATTTCAACAATTCAGAAGAGAATAAAGAATAACTCTGTAATAGAAATCATTGGTACAACAGATAGAATTGGCTCAGATGAGCATAATGCTCGTCTTTCACAAGAACGCGCAAATTCTGTCAGATCTGCGATCAATAGAAAAGGAGCATCCGCAACCGGTACAGGGAAATCGTCTGAGTTTGACAATGATCTTCCTGAGGGTAGATTCTATTGTAGAACCGTAAATGTAATCGTAAAAACACCAACCAATTAATGTTTATACTACTCAAGGCAGCCCATATATAAATGGGCTGCCTATTTTTTAAGGTAGAGTTATGAAAAGAAGAACAGCAATAGTAAGTCTCATAGCAATCATGTTATTGACATGTGTTGCAACAAACACAAGATTGATTTCAAGTATTGGAAAGTATGTGGTACAAATTGACTTGATCACAGATGAAAATGGAGAGAGTCCATCAACCAATGTTGGTTTTTACATTGAAGATTGGGCAGGACGATATAATGGATATGATATGTATGGTGTAGGAACAGAGGTGACAAAAGAAGAGTATAGTACCTATGACATTCCTAAAAAAGCAGATGCCGCCTGCCATTCATTTTGGGCCGGTATGGGTGAAACCGTGTATTTAGTTCAGAAAAACAATACCGTTGAAATGTACTCTCGTAAAGAATATGAAGAAGGCGATGTGACGAAATATAAGAAAGTAAAGACTGTAAAATTGAAGTGAGCATGATGGTTGTTTTAGGTAGTGAAATGAATAAACTTTTCTATCGCATATTAGTAATTACGCTCCTAAGTACACATCATAGTTTTTCAAAAGAAAAAACTATTGTTATCAATGCTATACTTCCTGAGAGAATAGAATTTTTCGCTGAAGATCCTCCCTGCCAATGTCTATGGACTGATTATTTTTCAGTAAGAAATATTGATAATGATACTGATATAAATTTTGAAGACGACAACCGAAAAAAATTAAAGAAATATTATTATGTAGAAAGAGAAACTGAACCTTCTGAAACACCACCTTATGGAAGTACTATATTGCGATTAAAACAACATTATAGAGGAAGAGTAATTCAGGTATCATATTCTAGAAAACTATGTAAAAAGTATAGAGAATGTCGTATGGGAAAAATTTATAAGAATATTGTTATTTCAATTAAGTGAAAATGAGATGAAATTTTTACAAGTATTACTCCTCATCGCTGGAATGTATCAAACATGTTTATCTGGAAATCCAATCAGTAAGTGGGCATTCTCATGTACAAATCAAAATGTTAGAGAACTCCCCGATATTAATTCAAACATAGTTGGAAAACTACGTAGACTTGAAGAGGTAACTATTTTGGATATGGAGGGAAATCAAGATTTTGTTGAGGGAAATCAAGACTACTGGTATAAAATTAGATTTAAAGATAAGTTTAAGAAAAATCAGGTTGGATATGTATTCGGACATAATATTTCATTGCGAAAGAAAGGACAAATAACAAGAGTATTAAGACTAACTGATTGTAGCGTGGGAGATTTTCAGCATGTAACTTTTGAAGATTTAACACCAAGCTGGGCTATGAATAATTGGGGAAAGTATGAATTCACAGATTTCTGTGAATATAGAGAAGTCGACGGTGAGTATGATCTTTATATGACAAAAAAATTTGCCAATAAAAGATTCAGAATAACATATAATATATTACCAGCAGATTGTGTGATTGATGGTGATGGATCCACAGAGCCTTGTGAAACTGAAACAATAGTTCATATTGAATTAGTTAAGTAAAAGAATCCATTTATTAATGTAATAGTCAAATTCCTATCTATCCTGGATAACCATCAGCATATTGAATTAAAGATTTTTTGAATCGCACATATGCTTGTTGATATTTTTGATAAGCCCTTTGCGATGAATATTTAATTCCCAATACCCAATTCACGGTTCCCCCATATTGTTTTACTTCTCTATAAGATCTTTTATATGAGCCATCTTTGGCTGCAATTGTATAGAGGATTTCTGTTTTGTCATTAAACTCTCTAATATCGCTGTCAATTAAAAATTCTGATTGCGGTCGTATCTCAATGTCGCTGGGTCTGCCATCCCATTGTGGTGAGAATACATAGAATTCTACTAATCCATCCGGTGAAATAAAAAACGCACTGTCAAATCCCTCGGCTGAAGATATAGAACGCATTGAATGACGAACTGTAAAGTCGCTTGGATATTTGATTGTAAACCACGCGCCTTCATATTGCCTTGTTCTGATATTATAATAGGGTTCATTTTCAGGATTATATCTCATTTCCATTTTTCTTTCAGGAAGAAACTCTGGTTGTTTCTTAACGTCTTCACAGGAATGTAGCCCTATTATGAAGATACCTGCCATTCCACATAACCCAATATTCAGACTTCTTTTCATGTTCCCATACCCAATGTTGAAAATCCCTTTTTTCGATTGTAGAATTTACCATAATTTTAGTCAATTCAAATCAGTGTACCAAGGGATTATTGCAACAAGCTCAAATGCAAAATAATTATGATGGATATGACGGAGGTGGATATGAATAGGGTCAATAATTCGGCAAACGACTAACCAACCCTCTCCATTTCCATATTTATTGCTATTTTTCGACGGTTTATTATTCATCCGCCGGAAATAGCATGAAATCACTTCTTGTACTCCTTTTCACAATTCTTTCCGTTCCACTTGTTGCTCAGAATGCCCCACGAAATTTTCTGATTGAAGATCATACCGGTGCATGGTGTGGTTGGTGCGTGCTTGGTAATCAGGCAATGAAGGATTTGCATGCCGAATTTGGCAATCGTATTATTCCCATTGCTGTCCATAATCGAGATGGCATGTCACTACCAATTCAAACTGAATTGGCGAAGGTACACAATGTGACGGGTTACCCAAGTGGTGTCATCAATCGAAAAGAAAGAACTGTTGATGGCAATACCGGTTATGGTGTTCATCCTTCTTCATGGAATGCTGTTATTGATACCAATGCAATGAAACAAACTACGCCGGTGAAGGTATTGATATCTTCATGGAAGATTGATACCATTGCAAAAACCATTTCCATTACAATCTCAGCTGAATTCTTTGAAGATTATTCAAGTCCGCTTGCATTCAATTGTGCCATTATGGAAGATAGCGTCACAGGAACCGGAAAACAATTTGATCAAGTGAATTATGTAAGCAATAGAGTCGGTTATGAAGGACATCCCTATTTCTATGAAGATGGTACCATCACAAATTATGTTCATGAAAATGTTCTAAGACATTATGCCGGAACATCTTTGGGTTGCTGGCTGGGTGCAATATGCAGAGAACGGTTATGAAATTGTAAATGCAGCTAGCGCAGGAAAATCACCAACACCTAAATCATTGGCAGTTGCTGCAGGTATCACCGTAATGACTCCTCCCGCACAAATCGAATCAGGCACAAAACATAATCATACAATAAAAGTGAGCAATACCAGAGAATTTCCACTAACGGTGCGGATTAGTGTTGATCAGGAAAGCCTTATTTCAGATGGCTGGTCTTTTTATGTCGATCCACCGGAAATTGAAATACCAGCCAAATCCTCGAAGAATGTCACGCTTCAAACGAGTTCCGCACCAGGCATAGGTGCGGCAAACTATTTGTTGAGAGCACAAGTTGTTCCAAGAGATTCTATTCGTGGCTTGTCTACAAAAGCTCAAACCACCGTGATTTCAAAAGAGCAGGACATTGTGCTTATACATTTCCCGGGAACACCACAGGCCGCTACACTTCAGAATTGGTCTGATTTGCAGACGAGTCCTCTTTATGCAAAAAAAGTTTCTATCATCGCCTTGAATGATAGCAATGTGAATGTATTTGATTTTTCAACTGCAAGAGCATTCATCGTTCCTGAATCATATATGAGTAGAACGACACTCTTATTCAATACAAAAAAGGTACTACCATTTATTGATGCGCAATTCAAAGCAGGAAAGCCTTTTTTGATTTGGTCACCAATGAATTTGTGGATTGTGGCAGACAATTATCCTGCAACGATTATGTCTGAACAGATAAAACAAGTGTGGCACTCAACATTTGGGATCGATGGCGAAGTATATCCTTGGGCTCCAATGTTATGGAATACGAGTGAAGGGAAAGCAATTGAATTTGGCGTAAAGGGAAATACACAAGACATGCATACAGCAGGAATTAATTTCTCCGTCAATAATCCATTAAACCCATTCACCTCCATTTGGGTTGATTGCATCAGAATTCTGGATAATGAAAAAGCAAAAGCAGTCTTGTTTTTTGATTCTGATAAATTGCAAGATCCATTGCATATTGCTGCTGTAAAAATCAAAAGTGATAAAGGCGTGCCTGCAATTTATCAGGGATTCCCGATGGAATGTGCTGGTGCAGGAAGTGAAGGTACCATGATGCGACAAGTGCTCATGCATAATTACATGGATTATCTTCTGAATAAAACAGATATATCGGATGCACTTAATCCAATAGGTATAACAATGTCACCAAATCCTGTTAGTAATCAGTTCATACTATCAATACCACAAGGCATAAAAGAATATTCATGGAACATCTATGCGCAAGATGGAACATTGATGTCTTCAGGAACTAGTGCTCAATCACAAATGGTGATTAATTGTTCGGGATTTTCTACAGGTTCCTATCATGGAATAGTTGAACTTGGCAATCAGAAATCATTTATAAAATTTCTTGTTCAACATTAATTGAGGGTAACATGAGATTTCTAACCATACTCTTTTTCATTTTCTGTCAGTTTCCTATTCTTTCACAAACAGTGAATCTGATGTATTATGTTTCTGCAAGACCCGGCGAGCATGGGATGTGGGTATCCAGACAAAAAGCTGATGGATCATGGATACGCGGTGAAAAAGTAAAGATCGATAGCGTGTTTGATGGCAATGGAGTTGATCCTGACATCTTCAAACAAGCTGATGGCTCTTTACGACTCTATTATTTTCAGGGATACTTCGTCACACAGCCACCTCAAAATCCAGAACCAAACCCCATTTATACGGCAGTGTCAACAGATGGTGTGAATTTTATCGGTAAGAGAAAAGTATTTGAATACAACAATGTATTTGATCCATCGGTTGTTCGCCTTCCAAATGGAAGTTATGTGATGGGTTTGACAAATATGGTTGGGAATGTTGTCAATACCGTCATTGCGACTAGTCCAGATGGATTATCATTCACCTATAAAACTACTGTTGAAAATACCGGCATACCCGAATTGATGGTCTTGAATGATGGATCAATTCGCTTATACTATAATGGTCCCGGTGGTATTGTTAGCTCTGTTTCAAATGATGGTGGAACAACGTGGCAAAAGGAACAAGGAACACGATTGTCATATCAACAATTTGTGGGCGATCCAAGTGTATCAAAAGTTGGTAATGTTTTGCGTATGTATGTCAAAGGTTTCAATGCTAATGGTGGACAAAAACTTGTAGGACACAAAACACAATATGCTGAAAGCTCTGATGGTGGTAATACATTTCAGATGCAGCAGCAATTGGTTCTTGATAGTGCAAGTGTTCCTGAAGGTGTCGAAATGCAAGCCAAATTGACATTGAATCGTATGTCAACAAATGATACTGCTTGCATTGGAGAAGATGCTCGATTTGAAGTAAGTGTTGGCATTGAACCAAGTTCATTGGGATTGCGATATGAATGGCAAAAGAATGGAATAAAGATTTCCAATGGTGGTAGAATTACAGGAGCAACAAGTTCCACACTCAATATTACAAAAACAGAATTGAGCGATTCCGGATCATATTCAGTGAACATTTTTGTTGATGATCTTTCAACAGGTTCTTTGCAACAAAATGTTGGTCCAATACGATTGATATTGAATCCGGCGACAACACTCTTGAAAGAACCCGATTCATTATATGTTATTTGTCATGATGAAGAAGTGACTCTGTCCTGTGATGCTATGGGGTCAAATGTTACATATCAATGGTATGATATAGATGCAAAACCATTACCCGGACAAAACAAAAAAGAATTGATTGTCCGAAAAACAACATCAGATAAACACAGTTACTATTGCATGATGAAGGGCGATTGTGGTCTCATAACATCTCGCATTGCACGAGTGAAATTCATACCCAAACTTGTGATTGAAAAGGATCTATCTCAGATATATGAATTAGAAGTAGGAAATGATACAACATTAAGTGTGTTGACAAATTGCACTGAATGTACAAGTCAATGGTATAAAAATGGAAAAGCTAGTAAACCCGAAGAACAAGTTGTCAATGGAAAAACATCCATTGCGATCAAAGATATGGATTCGACGAAGACAGGGACTTATCGCGTGATTGTACGAAATGGATGTGATACCATTGAGTCACAAGCATGTACACTTGTTCTTAAACAAGTAAGTACTGTCGATGAAGTTCATTCATTGATGATGGTGCCACAACCGGCTGAATCATATCTATACATGCAGATTGAAGCTGCTCACAATCAAGAGTGTAGATTGGTAAATCTGCATGGTATAGAACTATGTTCATGGAAATTGATTGATGGAAAAGCACAAATTGATATCTCGCACATTCCTTCGGGAATATATTATGTGCAAACATTGAATACATTCTATCCATGCATCATTCTACATTAAAAAGCACTGCAATGCAAGTATTGATTTTTGTGACCGGCCTCATTTTGGGAGGAGTCATCAATATGATATTGGTTCAAGCTGGAACAAGTGTTTTTCCTGCTCCTAAAGGTTTTGACTTATCAACAGAAGCAGGTTTGAAGTCGGCAATGCCTTTGATGACATTCGAGCATTTTATATTTCCCTTTCTTGCACATGCACTGGGAACATTCAGTGGTGCATGGTTTGTTGCTCGATTTTCGAAGACAAGACCCCGTTCAGCATTTGGAATAGGTATTGCATTCTTCATTGGTGGGATAATGATGGTTACCACAGTTGGCGGTCCATTATGGTTTATAATAGTTGATCTTACAGTAGCATATATTCCGATGGCTTGGCTTGGTTATACCATGGCAAAGAAAAACATTGAAACAACACATTGATTCACAATGATACACACAGTCTTAAAACAGTTGTTCTCTATCTCATGTGTGGCTGTATTTGCTTTTTCATCTTGCAAAGACCAGACTATTGAACCAAGCAAAGAGCAGGTGTTGTCTGAAGTACAATTTGGAAATCAGATTTGGTCAGGTGAGAATCTTTCAAGAGTGATATTCCGAAATGGAGACACAATACCATATGTTTCAGACGCTGCTGAATGGGAAATTGCAGGTCGTGAAGGAAAACCTGCTTGGTGTTATTTCGCGGGTGATGAATCAAAAGCAGGCTTGCGAGGAAAATTATACAATTGGCATGCAGTACATGATGCACGAGGATTAGCGCCACAAGGATGGCATATCCCAAGTGTAGAAGAATGGAGAATCTTATTTCAAACATTAATATCTTCCGCAATAGTGATGCATCAAAAGAATTGACATTCTATACCAGATTTGGTTTTTCGATTCGATGTGTGAAAGACTGATTATTTTTTTAGCACGCCAATCATGGGTCCGAAATTTCCATTGAGTTGAACCCATCTACTTCTTGGGGCATAAGTTTTTGAGATGGATCCATCCAGATAGAGGGCATTTACGCAGCGAAGTTGTTTGAAGTAATATGCGAATTCATAGAGCGTGACAGGGTTTACTGTCATTGCAAAAACAAGCTTACCTTGTTTAGTGATACCCACCCCATTTCGAATATTCAAATAATTGGAAGTATCTGAAAAGTAAGGATTGATTTTTCTATTGATCACCAGCATCGGACCAGACTGCGTAGCATGTTTGATATTTGGTACTTTGTGAACATCTCTGGCGAGGCAAATCCCTGGTTGTTCTTGAGAATTGACATAGAGCACACCATTTGGTTGAATAAAGAAATTACCTGTGCCCCGATTGAGATTTACAGGTTTATGAACAGTATGATCAGCAATGAAGAGTCCGACGGGAGAAAAGTCAGGATGATACATTCCACCATTCATGGCAAAGATCAATTCTCTTTTCTTCGATTCAACATGTTGTTTCAAGGATCCAAGTGTGCGAAGCAGAGCACTTTTATCATCCCGATAATACATGGAGATTGCTTCCGTTTTTGGATTGAATGTATGAACAATCACATCACGACGAGTAAGGATGCGAGCTTTTCTTACTGTATCCACCGGTTGATTCTGTACTTGTACTTGTGCATGCACTTGGAGCATGCACATTCCCGTGATGAGTAATGCAAAGGACGGTATAAGTTTCAGAAACATAAAAACCCAAGCTTAATAAGAAATCCCTGAATTCAAAAGTTTACAGAGGTTATACAAATATATTGTTTAGATTCGTTGCATGGGTAATGAAGCCTATATTATCAAAAAAACATATACAACATTTGTTATGGGAACGAGGTGAACATGAAAAAAAGCATTATTC
>RGCF01000120.1 GCA_009919265.1 Bacteroidota bacterium
AACGGGTCTACCGGTCCAATCGGCCAGCCGTCTCGCGATGAAAACCAAGCATTAGTAGAAGTGGGTGCACTTCCACGAAAACCAGATTATTGGACTACCAATATAGCTTTAACAGATAATATAGCTAGTTCATATAACGATATTTATGTTTCGGTAGATGGTAAAGTTATATGTGTCGCAGGAAACAATATATTAAGGTATTCTGTCGACTTTGGAATAACTTGGAATTCTGGAAATTATGGGGCAGGTAATATTAATTTTACATCAATTTGTGGAAACAGTCAGGGGTCATTACTTTTTGCATTTGGAAGAAATATTGAAGCTGGGACACTACTTTTATATACGAGTGTTCCGGTTGAAATTCAAAATGTTTTAGTTGGGCAAAATTGGACACAAATAACATCATCCGCATTCTCAGGTTTAACAACCGTGAATAGATTTAGATGTAGTGGTGATGCGACTTATTTAATAGCAAGTATAAATGACCTTACTAATACTGGAGCAAGATGTTTATATTCATCAAATCAAGGTGCTATTTGGACAGTAAAACAAATTGATACATCTCTTACAACTTCAGGATATACGAATGGTGTTTGTATGTCTAGAAGTGGCGTGACCCAATATATCATTTGGGCTGCTAATGATAACAATTCTAGCAGAATATATCGTTCTCTTGATTACGGAGCAACATTTCAAAATGTGATTAATCAACAAGCAGATGACTTGGCTTTATTTGCCCCTTGGTATAGGATTGAGTGTGACGCCACTGGAAGATTTGTATATGCTAATAGATATTTGAATACCACGACCTTTCCCAGATTATTTCGTTCTCAAAATTATGGTGGAAATTGGGATCAGATTGGTTCTAGTGGATGGTTAGATATTTGGGTAAGTGGAACTGGTCAATTTATTGCCGGAATTTTAGTTCCATATTTAAGCAATGTAGCTGTAAGTTTTTCAAATGATTATGGTCGTACTTATGGCTTTTCTGCTACAAACACAAATATAATATATAGTTGTTTTGGTGGTTGTGCTGATGGTTCGGTTCTTGTTACGGCGTCTACTTCATCTTCAGGAGACGGCAGAATTAGAATAGCTAGAGAAGGACAGCAAAATATACAGGACTTAACGGTTGTAGGCGGCACAATATCGAAAGCCAGTGGGACCTATACCTTGACGAATGATGTAGTGCTATGGTTCTCGGGTAATGTTACGATTACATCTGTAACCAATAAAATCAATTTGCCTTTTACATCAGCGGGTAAAATAGACCTAGCGCTTTACAATCTCAAATATGAAATAGATATAAATTGGGACTGGCAATCTGTAACCGCTCCTGCCAATTCTTTTATATCTATGGGTTTTCAAACCAGCACAATACCACCAAGCGGGGTAAAAGCAGCGAATACCATTTGGACGAGAAACTCACAAACAACAGCATCCCCACAGACCAACACTCCTTCCATATTCGACCAAGTTTTCAATGATGTATTTATATGCGGCTATGCTGCGGGACAAGTGACTGGTGAAGCATACCGATATAGAACTATGATGAACGGTGAATTATCTCGTGCTACGACCAGACCGCAACAATATTCGGGTGACTTTGCTCCTAATTCCCGATTGATTATGAACCGATTTTTGGCCGACACTGTCTTATATGATAATGTAAATGGCGCATCTCAATTGAAGTTTTATCCTCCTGCGGGTGACAGTCAAGGACAGATGCAAATAGCAGGAACGGCAGTGTGGGAAATGGCGTATAATAATTTGTATAATGATATCGCAGCCGGTATTGATAATATATTCATTAATTTCAGTAGCACGGCAGATATGGCTACTAGCGCTACAAGAGCGGGATATATAACATATAGGATTTATAGGGTTAGAAAATAAACGCGAACCCAGATTTCCGGTATTTAATTCGTTTTTTGATAAATACTTTTTTTAAAAAGTATATAGTATAACAATACACGAACGAAATGAGTAATTGGAAAGTATGTATCCCAGCAAATCCCAAATATGAAAACGCCACAAATTCCTTCTGGCTTACGAATGTCAGCGTAGTCCCGCACGAAAGCGTTTCGTGTAAGCTCCAGGTTCAATATCAAAACGGCGCTTTAGCCGTCGAATTCGTCACCATTAGCGGCGATGAATACCTTGAGTGGGGCAGCGATGATAATTGGCTTTACCAGAAAATCGCGATGAAGTTGGCATTGGGAACATTGGTCACATAATATAGCCATACTCTTTCTCCAACACGCCGCCGCTGCCGCTGCCCCCCACCGCCGCTTCCCCCACCACCACACCAGAGAGAATGAACTCTACATCCCCCGGCATAGAACTACTATTTGTTCCAATCGAATAAGCAAATATTATTTCACTACTTTCAAATCCACCGACGACATTACCGTCAGCCCCCGACACAGACAACGCCGCCGCACTATGCGCCACTGTAAATGGAGAAACCGAATATCCGTTCCAATTCATATAAAAACTGTAGTTCGTATGGTCGCTTACTGTATTCCCGTCATCATCAACCAAGTTCGAGCATACATACACGCGTTTCGATTTATACCATCCACCGGCATCACCACTTCCCGTCGCTTGTGTATATACTGTAACAAACGGCAACGAGGCGTTCGTAAAGAGATGTAGGTTCATCCGAAAGTATCGCAAATCGCCGACAGTTGCTCCGGCCGCTGCCGTATTCGGCAAAACATACCAATTGATTTTATTCCGTGTTATCGGGGCAGGATTTACCCAAGCACTCGAATTCGTATAATACCATCCTTGGTAGCCGTATCGTATAAGCGGGATTGGCACGGGCGGCGACCCGTCAGCATATACCGCCGCCGCTGCCGATGAATTTGAAGCAGATATGTCTTGTATATTTGTCGTGTATGGATACCCATTCGGGAAGTATTCACTGTCGATGACGGGGGTATTGGTGCCGCTGCCTACCGTGTTTTTCATAATCAGCTTGATGTTATAAGACCGCGCGGGTATCGCCGCTACATTTGTGACGGTATGTTGCCCAGGTGACGCTTCCATCACGATTTTAATATTAAGGGTGTCATTTTCGTGTAAAGGAACGCTGTGAAGTGTGCCTCCGTGACCTCCACCGCCACTTGCATCAGTAATAGCTTCCAATCTCTCGGGAACTGAAATCGAAATCTGCCGAAGTAACTCTCGAGAGATATTTGTGTTCCCGATTGCTACATTTGTAAGATACCGATTGCCGGAAACATCCGCCGCCATCGTAATATCAGGTGATAATGTTCCGACCGTATCCAATACCGACATAATACCTACACGCGCGACCTCGCCATAATAAGTAATATTTTCTAACATATCAGATTCATTGCTCAAGAAATCAACGCCGTGGATTGTATTGAACAAATGGAGAGAAATATAACGGACGAAATCGTGTTTCACGAGAGATTTATTTGCAGCGAACCCGCCGCCGCCGCCACCGTCCGTAAGCATTCCCGATGAATCATTATGGTCTAACATTGCGTGCGAAGGATTGATTTTCAATGATGTAGGCCAGTTTTTACGAAACACATAATATTGTATGTCCGATGAAGCATCAAATATCGCTTCGGACAATGATATGTCGAGAGAAGGCATTCGAAATTTGAACACAGAAAGCATGTCAGACAATTTCACATAAAATACTGCGTCGGCGTCGTTTCCACCGCTTCGTTCGCCATCACCGCCGCTGCCGCCGTCATTTGTCCCTAATGCTTGTAATTGAAAAGTAGTAGAACTGGTAGCATAGGCTTCTGCTATTGTTGCGTCATTGACGTCGTTGCTTGTCATTTATGAATACTAGGAATATAATAAATCGAGAGTCGTATTTATTATATGATTCGAATGCGTCGAACGAACGCGTCGATTATGTTTCACCGTTCTATCTACGGATAACTATCCAATACGGCCGCTTGAAATCCGTATTCTTTCTCGGTTGTTGCGCCTGTTGTCGTCGACAGTTCGCCAACCACGATACTCATAAGCGTAAACTCAACACTGCCAGCTGCAGCATTGCTATCGGTTTCTAATGCGATATTGAGAACGCCTTCTGTATTGGCGAATGCCCCGCTGCCAATGGTATACGCAAGCGCCGCGTTCGTGTGTCCAATCACAGCAGGCTCTCGACCATACGAATTGAAGTTCATATACAACGAATAAACGCCGCCATTTGTAAGCGAGGCACTGCCACCGACCACCGGGTATTTCCGCGACGAACCCGCGTCTGTATAAATCATCAAATACGGCAACGCTGTCTTGTTATGAATTTTAAGATTGAACCGGATATACTGTAAATCACCGACTTTCGATGAACCAGTATTCGCGGCCACCAACCACTTTACGTGGTTACGAACCGCGGGTTCTACATTCACCCACGCCGTCGAATTGGTATAATACCAACCATTATATCCATACCGCGCAAACGGAATTGGAGCAGGCGGCGAATAGATATTGTATACACCCGACGAGTCTGCCGTGGGAGCATACGTCGTGACCGACGTAGAATACGGGAATGAGTTTGGATACATCTCGCTGTCCCCTATCATCGTATTCGTATTTGAAAAGGCATTCACCGTATTTTTCAGGATGAGTTTAATCGTGTATGAACGGCTAGGAATTTCGCTTACACCCGTCAGTAAATTCTGCTGAATTGCAGCTTGCATCACGAGCTTAAATTGTATCGTGTCATTTTCGAGGAATGGAACTGTCTTTATTCCGGCATTGTCGCCACCATTATTGTAAAAGCGTAATGGCGAACTGGCCGCTACTTGCCGCATCAATTCGCGGCACAAGTTCGTATTTCCCGACGCGTCATTTGTCAAGTATTTATTCCCCGACGCGTCATATGCCATCGCCTCGTTCGATGAAGTCGTCGATATATCAGAGAGAATTCCGTCGATATTATGACGCACAGTCTCACCCAGATACACGGAATTTTCCATTAAGTCTTCTTCATTACTAAACAAATCGACCCCGTGTATCGTATTGAACAAAGCAAGCGCGATATGACGAATGAAGTCGTGCTTCGTAAGCGATTTGTCGGCGGAAAATCCGCTTCCCAACATATTCACGCTATCGAGTTGATTCATCATCGCATGAGAAGGATTGATTCGAAGCTCGCTTGGCCAGTTACGATGAAATACATAATATTTAATATCCTGTGCACTGAGATTATCGACATCAAACGCGTCGGATTGATATTTGAATACATTGAGCATATCCGATAGTCGCACATAGAATATTGCCGTTGCATCGGTAGCGTCCAAATTCACGGAAGACGCGTCCAGGGTGGCTAGTGTCGAGAGATTGAATGCTTGATTGAGCCCGATGAGCGAAAAGTTGAGAACAGTGCTGACTGTCATACGATTGCTCACACTAACCCCGGGCTCGTGCGTAACATTCTGAGTTTGGCTTGCCGTGAATACCACCTGACCCGTTTGGTTGCCAACCACGGTGATAAGACCCGACGACGCGTCGATTGTTGCAACTGCCGGATTACTTGATGAATAAACAATGGGGGCATTACTGTTACTCGTGGGCAGTGTAGTTGGCATAAACGGTGCTGTAGTCAGCGTCACGATGCGTGGAACTACGAATGACGCCGAATTCAGCGTGTTTGCTTGTAAAATTAAACCGACAATCGAGCCAGCGAATAACCAGACAGGTGTTCCGCTGTAATAAATCACCTCGACGACGGCATTTGTCGTGTAATTCCGGACAACACCTGCCGAAGCATAATATTTAATGTCTTGTATCTGGAAATACTCGCTTTCGTTGATTGGCAGGTAGAACCGCGTTGACCCGGCAACATCAATCTCGATATTTTGAATCAGCGTAACCGGCGACGGTGATGTTTGCGGAATAATAACTTTCAGGGTTGAATTCGCCAAGTTCAAATTTGCGACGGAACGCAGAGGGGATGACTCGGAGACGACAGCAAGCACCGTTGTCCCTGGCACTTCTGTAACAATAACTTGCGGGATTTCACGGTTCTCCGAATTCTTAAGAAGTTGGAGTTTTTGAACATCAGAGAACGATACATCCGTAATATTCGCGCCTTTGATATTTGTATTCGTGAAATTCGTATTCGTGATATTTGCCCCGGTGAGGTCGACATTACTGAGACTGGCATTCGCGAAAGATGCGCCTGATGCGTCGACCCGGGTGAGAATCGCACCCGAAAGGTCTGCACCAGTGAATACGGTATTCGTCACAACCGCGCCGGATAAATCGGCATTGTTAAGTGTGACTGCTGTAAATGTCGCGCCAGTGATGGACGCACCGGTGAGCCTTACACCAGAGAGGTCGGCATTTGCAAAATTCGCGTTTGTAATCACGGCATTTGTCATATTCGAACCATTGAGGTTGGCGGATTCGAATGTAGTATTCGTAATCGTGACACCAGCGAGAGATGCCCCGCTCAAATTCACACTTTCGAAACTCGATGTATTTGTGATGGTCGCTCCTTCAAGTGCATTCCCGGCACTACTTACTGTAACTGTTGCTGTGATACTGGTGGGTGCTAGGTATAATGTGCCTTGTGCTTGTGATGCTACAATGACAGCAGAACCAGGGGCGCGTAATGTCACAAGACCCGTCGTAGGATGTATCGTGAGAACTTCAGAAGTAGGGTCTTGGAGAGAATAAGACACTGCTCCGTCACTCGCGCTTGAAGCACTTACATAAAACGGGGCAGCGGTCACATTATACGAGACATCGCTGAGCCCGGTAAGTGTCGTGGTGGTGCGACCGACTTCCACTGTCCACGAAACAGGGACAGATGAGTATTGTAGAGTATCGCCGCGCCGGGCTGTAATGGTTGCTGTTCCAACCGTCACCACAGAGATGATACCGGCAGTCGCCAACCCGACAATTCCCGCGACACTTGGATTATCCGTCTCGTAAGTGATGGTTCCGCCGTTACTCGCGTTGGTAGCAATCACCGAGAAGTTTCCATCCACGCCATATGTTTTGTTAATCACCTCGCTGCTTGGCGATGACCTTATGAGCGGGAGTAACTGTCGATGAACGGTCATTGTATTACTGGTCTTCGCGGCACTATTGTATAATGCTGTCGACGCTTGTGTAGCAGTGAAATTCACATATCCCGCTGCGAGCAGTGTAATGATGCCGCTGCTATTGATAGTCGCAACACTGTTGTCACTCGACGAATATGTAAAAGCACCGGCACTTGCGCTTGATGGATACGCTAATGCTGAAAAGGGGGCTGACCCGTATGTTTTATTCGCGGATACCGTGAATGCCGAGAGAACGGGTGTTCCTTTACTGATGGTTATCGAAATTGTGGATACGGCTTCTGTGAAATTTGCTGTTGCTGATTGTGTAACATCAATCACCGTAGAACCGACGCCCGTGATGCTCACATATGAAGTGTCAGTAATACTTACAATACTCGCGTTACGGCTGCTATATGAAAAGACGCCGCCGCCGCCACCATCGCCGCCGCCACCCACCGCGTCGGTATTCGTCGATGATGGCAAAGCAATGTTGAATGTTGCGTCTCCATAATTTTTGGCGATGGAACTCGCGGCTACTGTAATCACGGGTGTCTTCTTCGATACAACCAGAGTTGCTGAAATCGAAACTTCTCCGTGAGCGCCGGTTGCTGCTTGGGTTGCCGTGATAATGGTGCTCCCTGCCAGATGTATCGTGACCGTTCGTGCATCCGCACCTCCGATGCTTGCTACTGTGGGGTCGCTGCTTGAAAATGTAAATGGCTCGCCACTGTAAATGGATGTAGGGTCAGTCAGGTTGAATGAAGCATCGCCATATTTCTTATCCGAAGGAACCGTGAAATTGCTGAGTTCCGCGGTTACGGTGAGTATGGCAGTAACGCTTGACCCACCCGTGTAATTGCCGTTGGTGCTTGCTGCTTGGGTAGCGGTGATGGTCGTTGACCCCACACCTACAAGCGTCACCGTGCCGACCCCGCCGACATTGGAGACGGTTGCCACGGCACTATTATTACTGGTATACGTAAAAGCACCGTTGCTATTGCTTGTCGGCGCAGTGAGATTGAAGGATGGGTCGTTGACATTTTTATCAGACATCGCTAATGCCCCGATGGTGGGTGCGATGGGCGATACCACGAGTGATGCCGTAACTGCCGACCCGCCCGTGTAATTGCCATCGGCGCTTGCTGCTTGGGTAGCAGTGATGGTCGTTGTTCCCGCCCCCACCACGGTCACCACGCCGACCCCACTGACGAGTGCCACAGTCGCCACCGCCGTATTGCTGCTCGTGTAACTGAATGACCCAGAACTATTGCTCGTAGGAGCAGTCAAGTTAAATGGCGAAACGCCGAAGTTCTTGCCCGAAATCGATAATGCTCCGATGGTGGGTGCTATTGCTGAGACCACAAGTGAAGCCGACACCGACGACCCGCCGGTATAATTGCCATCGGCACTTGCCGCTTGCGTAGCAGTAATGGTCGTTGTTCCCGCCCCCACCACGGTCACCACTCCGAC
>RGCF01000013.1 GCA_009919265.1 Bacteroidota bacterium
TTCCATCAATAGGAATGCATCATCCCGATTATCCATTATTTCGTGTTGCTTCAACTGCATTTGGGGGATATTTTGCTTCGCATATCAACCATGTATTACGAGAAGTTCATGGTTATACATATGGAGCATTTGCTCAGAGTTATGGAAGAAAAGGATCGAACACATATAATATTCAAACACAAGTGGGAAATGAAGTCACCGAGCATAGCATTGCACTCATTTTTCAAGAATTAAAAAAAATGCGTGAGGAAATGCTTTCAGAGGAAGAATGCGAGACAGTCATTAATTATTTGCTTGGAACCTTGATACAAGGAATGGAAACCAATCAACAAATTTCATCAAGACTAAAGATGATTGAATTCAATTATCTTCCAGATGATTATCACAAGAATTTGTTTGAGACAATTGCGCAGGCAGATAGAAATAGGATATTCAGAATACAACAAGAGTATTTTCATCCGCAGCATTACATTATTTCTGCATCGGGATTACAAGAGGTGCTTGAACCAATTCTTTCGACTTATGGAGAAACAATACTGTTTCAGGAATCCTGAGTATTCTTGCGAAGCGCTGGTATAATATCTTCTGATTGCGCAATCAATACCCCTACAATCACTATACCACCTAATACAAATTTTTCTAGTGACACTGTTTCCATGCCAACAATGACAGCGAATGCAGTTGCTGCAACAGGCTCTGTTGAAAACATTAGGGCTGCCTTCACGGGTGTCGTTTCATGTTGATAGCGTGTTTGTACATAAGTGGCTACTATTGATGCCAAGATGGAAGTGTAGAGAAGCGCAATGAGAAAGTCCAGAGAAGTAAATGCTTCAGAAATCAATGTCGGTATAGTGTTGAGATTTCCTTCGAACATCAAAGATCCAATAAATGCGAATATGCAAGACACCACAAATTGAATCAGAGTCAAGCGAGCGGATATTGTTGGAACATCATCTGCCTTGCTCATAAAGAGGTCTGTATAGGTGATATACATTCCCCACATGATTGCACAAAACAGCGTGGCAAGATCACCGCTATTAAGACTCCATTCAGATGTGCCATGCTGAGAGAAAAAGGCGAGTCCTGTCAAAACGGTAAGGATTCCAATCATTTGAATCAATGAAACAGACTTTCTACTGATAAAGTATGCTGCTATTGGCGTGAAGATAGCCATAGATCCGGTTATGAATGAGGAATTGGCGACAGTGGTATGCTGAAGTCCCCATGTTTGTGACAAAAATCCCAATCCAAAGAACAAGCCCAGTATGCTTCCATGAAGAATATCTTTAGAAGTGATACCCTTCATATACCGAAACCATAACCCATAACCAATCAAAGAAGCAAGTGCAAAACGCAAAGCGGTGTATAGAAATGGTGGAACATCATCAAGCGCATTTTTGATGATGACGAATGTTCCGCTCCAAATTAGAGTGATGAAGAGCATGAACAAATCGGCTCTTTGATTGCGAGTTATAGACATTGCGATCTCCTATTCATGCAAAAATACGCTCTTGTTATGACTTGCAATTCCGTTCTTTCAATGGGAAATACGTAATTTGTATCATAAACAGTGATAATTGTACACGGCTCAAAACTATGCTTGATATCAAATTCATACGTGAACATGCAGAAGCGGTCAAACAAAATGTGATCAATAAAAATGAATCTGCAGACATTGATGCATTACTTAAACTTGATGAACAAAGACGTTCTTTGATTCAAGAAGTAGAGGTGCTGAAGAGCAAAAGGAATACTGTTTCAGAGCTGATAGCATCGCTCAAAAAAAACAAAGAAGATGCCACTTCGCACATAGAAGAAATGCGAGCTGTATCTGATACAATCAAATCTCTCGATGAATCTCTCAGACCAATTGAAGAACACATGGAAGAAATCGTTCTTCGCATACCGAATATGGTACATGATTCAGTTCCAATTGGAAAGAGTGCGGCGGAGAATATTGAGGTTCGTAGAATTGGTGATACAATCGAACAAGGTTTTAGAAAAAATCACCTTGAGATTGCAAAACACTTAAACATACTTGATTTCGAACGTGGTGCAAAAGTAAGTGGAAGTGGTTTTGGTTTTTATGTTGGCAAAGGAGCAAGTCTCGAAAGAGCACTTATTAATTTTATGATTGATGTGCATTTGGAAAAACATGGCTATACAGAAATGATGCCACCATTCCTTGCAAATTATGCTTCGATGCGAGGAACTGGTCAATTGCCGAAAATGGAAGAAGACATGTATGCCATGCCGCTTGACGGACTCTATGCAATTCCAACGGCAGAAGTACCAATCACAAATTTTCATCGTGATGAAGTATTGCCAAATGACCAATTACCCGTGAAATATTGTGGCTATTCTGCCTGCTTTAGAAGAGAGGCGGGAAGCTATGGGAAAGACACAAAAGGATTTTTGCGCGTGCATCAATTCAATAAAGTTGAGCTTGTGAAGTTCGTCAAGCCTGAAACATCCTATGATGAATTGGAATTGCTTGTGAAAGATGTCGAAGACATATTGAATGCACTTGAAATACCTTATCGTGTTTTGCAATTATGCAGTGGTGATACAAGTTTTTCTAGTGCTAAAACATATGACCTTGAAGCGTGGTCGCCTTGTGAACAAAAATGGTTGGAAGTCTCAAGCTGTTCTAATTTCGAATCCTATCAAGCAAGAAGAGCTAATATCAGATTCAGGAATGATCAGGGAAAACCTGAATATCTTCATACGCTAAATGGGAGTGGTCTTGCAACATCACGGTTAATGGTTGCAATTCTCGAACACTATCAAACAGAAGATGGACATATCAATGTCCCAAAAGCATTGCAACCCTATTGCAAATTTGACCGCATCTAATCATGATTCATTTCCATGATTTGAATGATTCTCGTCTTGATTATTATCGAGATTTGCGTCATGCACAACAATTGCATTCATCTTCAAAAGTCTTTTTGACCGATGGAGAAAAAATCACTAACACAGTGTTGCAAAGTTCTTTGAACATCCAATCCATCTTGCTCACCGAAGAATTGTATCAAAAACATCATACGATGATTCAAATAAAGGTGAATTCCGACCAATGCTTCATCATGTCTAAACAAAACATGGCTGAATTGGTAGGATTCAATCTGCATAGTCCAATGATGTGCATCGCGCATGAGCCCAAAACTTCAGAAATATCCTTGCTACAAGGTCCAATCATTGCAATGAATGGAATTGTCAATTCAGATAATGTGGGTGGCATCATCAGAAATGCAATTGGTTTGGGATATGAATCAATCATAACCGATCATACAACAAGCTCACCATATCTCAGGAGAGCCATTAGGGTTTCCATGGGAGCAGTTGCCTTCGCTCAGTGTGCATATTCCTCCAATTTGACCGAGGATTTAAAAGAAATACGAAAAAACAGACGAATTCCCCTCATTTCCGGGGAAATCACAGCTACTTCTGTATCAGTGACAAACTTTTCTTTCCCAAAGGATTTCGTCTTGGTTCTTGGGAGCGAGGGATATGGTATTGATGATGAAATATTGGCTATTTCTGATTCAATTGTCCATATACCAATGTCAAGTCAAATAAAATCTTTGAATGTATCCTCAAGTTCTGCCATTCTTTTGCATGCCGCAATGTCATCCAATAGGTGAATTTCCCCAATAATCGGCTCAATGAAGCTTTGCATCGCCATTTGTGGATAAGGCTGTGCAAAAATTTTCTTTGTGGAAAACTGCCGATATCCTATCTTTGCAAGCTCTATTTGAATTCCCTTTTTCTTTGAGGATTTGACAGTGGTATCATCCGCCAAAATCACGAAATCAGTACGCGAACAGGATGTTCAGGCAAAATGGCATGTTGTTAATGCCGAAGGCATGACACTTGGCCGATTGGCATCGCAAGTTGCATATTTGATCAGAGGCAAGCACAAGCCCGATTTCACCCCGCATGTTGATTGTGGTGATTTCGTGATTGTTGTGAATGCATCCAAGATTCGCGTTAAAGGTAAGCGTGAAGAGCAGAAAGAGTATTTCCATTATACAGGTTATCCTGGTGGAGATCGTTTCCGTTCTTTCAAAGATCTTGTCAAGAGCAAGCCGGAGGAAATCATTGAGCTTGCTGTTAAGGGAATGCTTCCAAAAAATTCACTTGGTCGTAAAATGGGCAAGAAATTAAAAGTGTATGCAGGACCTGATCATCCACATGCAGCACAAGAGCCAACAGAATTGAAACTTTCTTACAGCGCAGAATAACGGAGTAATCCATGAAGAATATTACAGCTACCGGTCGTCGCAAGACAGCAGTTGCCCAGGTAAGATTATTGCCTGGTTCCGGTAAGATTACTGTTAACAAAAGTCCAATCGAAGACTATTTCCCCGTAGAGTTTTATCGTCGCGAAGCATTGCGTCCATTGGAGACATCAAATCTTGAAGGCAAGTTTGATATCTTCATTAAAGCGACTGGCGGTGGAAAGAGTGGTCAAGCCGGAGCGATTCGCCTTGGTGTTGCTCGTGCTCTTGTAGATTTCGATGCAGAGCTTCGTACACAATTACACTCAGCAGGATTTCTCACAAGAGATCCAAGAATGGTTGAGCGTAAGAAGTATGGACAGAAGAAAGCTCGTAAGCGTTTCCAATTCTCGAAGCGCTAATCGGACAGAATATGTGTGCAATGGACCTCACCTCTTTTATGTGGATGAGGTCTTTGCATTCTCAAGGATGATTTCATTCATCCATTAATCATGCTTTGTGATTGATAGTCCTTGTGGCCGCAAATGCGGTTGGAACATCAAGTTGATCAAAGCAGTAGTTTCAACTAATACATAGGAGATTGCCTTATGGCAAAGGAAACAACAGTCGAGGCCCTTCTCGAATCTGGTGCCCATTTTGGTCACCTCACCCGCCGTTGGAATCCAAAGATGCGCAAGTTCATTTATACAGAGCGCAATGGAATCCACATCATTGATCTTCGTAAAACAAAAGTATTATTGGACATAGCCGCTGAAGCAGCTCATGAAGCAGCGAGCCATGGCAAAGTGGTTTTGTTTGTCGGAACAAAAAATCAGGCGAAAGAAGCTATTCAAAATGCTGCAAAGCGTTGTGGCGCATATTATGTTTCAGAGCGTTGGTTGGGTGGAATGCTCACCAATTTCTCAACCATTCGTAAATCCATTAAGCGTCTTGCCTCCATCGATAAAATGGAAGCAGATGGAACATTTGAAAAGTTCACCAAGAAAGAGCGATTGATGCTTAACCGTGAGCGCGAACGTTTGCGTCGTGTATTTGGTGGTATCGAAGAAATGACTCGCATCCCTGGTGCAATTTTCGTAGTGGATGTTCGCAAAGAACATATCGCAATTCAAGAAGCACATAAGCTCGGCATTCCTGTTATTGGAATGGTTGATACAAATTGCGATCCTGATACTGTGAATTATCCAATTCCATCAAATGATGATTCAATCCGCACGATTGAACTCATTGCTGAAACACTTGCTGAGTCAGTGCTTTCAGGTCGTGAAATCGCAAAGCAAAAAGCTGCTGAAGCAGGTGTTGCTGGCGATCGTCTTGCAAAAGAAAATGAGTCAGATGAAGATGGCGGAAAAGGCGCTCGTAAAATGCGTCCACGTCGTAAAAAAGATGATGATGCATCATCCAAATCTTCAGATGCTCCGGCTGAAGCTTGATTCCGGAAGAACAATCATCAATACAGGAAATAATTATGTCAATCACCCCACAAATGGTTAAAGACCTGCGCGATAAAACAGGCGCCGGCATGGCAGATTGCAAAAAAGCACTTGATGAATCACAAGGCAATATGGAAGAAGCTATTGAGATTCTTCGTAAGCGTGGTGCTGCATCTGCTGCAAAGCGTGCAGATCGTTCAGCGAATGAAGGAATCATCATTGCAAAAACTTCTGCAGATGGTTCCAAGAGCGTTATCGTTGAAGTGAATTGCGAAACAGACTTCGTTGCACGCAATGAAGAATTTGTAAAGTATGCAGAAGAAATTGCAAATGCATTACTCAGCAATGATGTAAAAGATGAAGAATCACTCATGGCAGTGAATATTGGCGGTAAAACATTGCTCGATTTACACAATGAAATTCTTGCAAAGTTTAGTGAGAAAATTGGTGTAAAGCGTTTTGAAGTCATCAAAGCACAAGGTTTTGTTGCTGATTATATTCATGCCGGTAGTCGTTTAGGAGTATTGGTTGAAACCAATATTCAAAATGCAGTTGAAGATGCTAAAGCTCTGCTCCGCGACATTGCAATGCAAATCGCCGCTATGAATCCCGGTTATGTAAAGCGTGAAGATGTACAAACCGGTGCATTGGAAAAAGAGATTGAAATTTATCGGGATAAAGCAATTCAAGAAGGAAAAAACCCTGAGATTGCTGACCGTATCGCAAAAGGACAAATCGAGAAGTTTTATCAAGAACAATGCTTGCTCGAGCAAAGCTTTGTAAAGGATAGCAAGAAAACTGTCAATGACATTCTCAGTGAGATTGCAAAATTGACCGGTGAACAGGCAAGCGTTCTTAGCTTCCGCAGATATTTTCTTGGCGAATAAGTAATTGAAATGTCCATGACATCTATGGCGGCATGAATTTTTTGTAAATTTATGCCGCTATTTTTTTGTCTTATGTGAGTGAATGCCATGCAAAAGCCACGATATACACGCATTCTGCTCAAATTGAGCGGCGAATCCTTGATGGGAGATCAACAATTTGGTCTTTCCGCATCAACACTTAAACAATATGCCAAAGATGTTGCAAAGATTTATCATTTGGGCATCGAGATAGGTATTGTCATAGGTGGAGGTAATTATATTCGAGGAGAACAAGCAGCTCAACAAGGTATAGATAAAGTATCCGGTGATTATATGGGAATGCTTGCAACTGTTATCAATTGTATCGCATTTCAAAATGCTCTGGAAGAGGAAGGGATTCCAACAAGATTACAGACAGCCATTCACATGCAACAAATAGCGGAACCATTCATCAAAAGAAGAGCAATTCGACATCTTGAAAAAAAGCGTGTTGTCCTATTCGGTGCAGGAACAGGAAATCCATATTTCACAACTGATTCAGCAGCAGCACTTCGCGCTATTGAAATGGAAGCAAATGTCATCATCAAAGGAACGAGAGTCGATGGAGTATATGATGCTGACCCCGAAAAAAATCCTTCCGCAAAGCGCTATGCAGAAGTTTCCTATCAAGAAGTATTGCTGAAAGGATTGAAAGTAATGGATGCAACCGCCATTGCATTGTGTCAAGACAATGCACTTCCCATTTTGGTATTCAATATGAATGTACCGGGAAATCTAGAAAAACTAATCATGGGTGAGAGCATCGCCACAGTTGTACATTAAACACAAGAAAGGAAAGAGATCATGCCTGTCAATGATATTGTAAAAGAAGCTGGCAATGCAATGGCAAAAGCTGTTGAACATGCTGGACAACATATTTCAAAAGTGAGAACCGGTCGAGCATCCGTAACATTGCTTGACAATGTAAAAGTAGATTATTATGGAACACCAACGCCATTGGCTCAGGTTGGAAATCTATCAGTGCCGGATGCACGCACGATTTTGATACAACCTTGGGATAAGGGTTCATTACCAGCAATCGAAAAAGCAATTCTTACTTCAGATCTAGGACTCAATCCTGCAAATGACGGTTCTGTTATTCGCGTTCCAATTCCACCACTTACAGAAGAACGCAGAAAAGAATTCGTAAAGCTTTGTAAGAAATTTGCTGAAGATGGAAAAGTCGCAGTTCGTAATATTCGACGCGATCATATGGAAGAATTAAAAGTTGCTGAAAAAAAAGAACATTTCTCAGAAGATGATCGTAAACGCGGCGAAGATGAAATTCAGAAATTGACAGATCGCTATGTAAAAGACATCGATTCGGTGATGGTCAAGAAAGAAAAAGAAATTCTGGAAGATTAATCGCCTGATGTCAGATCAACCGATACCCATACCACAACCCGCCAATCCAGATTCAATCAAAGATCAGTTTGAATCATTCGTGGAATTGGTAACCATCCTCAGACGCGAATGTCCATGGGATCGAAAACAAACACATGAATCAATTTCACATCTCTTCATTGAAGAAGCATATGAAATGATTGATGCAATTGAAGCTTCGGATGACAAAGAATTCGCAAAAGAATTAGGAGATTTGTTCTTGCATATTGTCATGCATGCAGTCATTGCAGAACAAAGAGGCGCATTCTCGATTCTCGATGTGATGAAAAAGGTTCAAGAAAAACTGATTCATAGACATCCCCATGTATTTGGAGAGATTTCTGCAGATGATGAAGAAACTGTACGGAAGAATTGGGAAGAGTTAAAAATGCAAGAGGGAAGATCCTCTGCATTAGAAGGTGTCCCAAATGCATTGCCTGCATTACTTCGGGCACAACGAATACAAGAAAAAGCAGCAAATGTTGGTTTTGATTGGGATGAAGAAGCTGATGTTTGGAAGAAAGTCTATGAAGAAATAGATGAACTTCGTGCCGAACTTGATTCCGGAAATCAAGAAAAGATTGCAGATGAACTTGGCGATGTACTCTTTTCCATCGTAAATGCCGCAAGATTTAGATCAATCATTGCAGAAGAAGCTTTGCAAAAAACTTCTAATAAATTCAAACGCAGATTCATGAGCATTGAACAATCTGCTCAAGCAATGGGGAAACAATTAAAAGACATGACATTGCAAGAAATGGATGAACTTTGGAATAAAGCAAAAGAACAAGGACTGTGAGCAATCGCAGTCCTTTTTTTATCGGAGATCAACTATTTCTGTGTCTTTGGTTGGGGTGAAACTAAAGATCGATTCAGCAAAAGATGCATTTGTTTTCAGAGATGTGATATCCCACACTGATTCTTGTTGTCCTTCCATGGCCTTTATGCGCTTGATATCTGTTCCACCTTTTTTTACAAATACAGTAAGTGACTTAATACCCATTGCTGTTTTTCCATTTTTGGGAATCAACTCCAACCCTTGATATAATGATGATCCAATTGAAAATTCTTGTAGAGATTTCGGCTGATAATTATAGAGAAAAGTAAATAGGACAATATCAAGAGAAGATGCTGGTCTGCTTTTTAATGTATTGATTGTCACGCTCTTTCTTGCGGGTACATAATTCCAGATGGTAGTTCCATCACAGATGATGCTACGGTCTGAAACACTTATATGATATTTGCCTGAACGCAATGCTTTCAATGTTCCATGGATACCTGAAATTGGCTCGACACCACTGAAAGAAACTTCTAATGATTGCATGGATCCATATTTTTTTCGCAATTGTGCAAAGAGTTGATCCTTGGTGTCCTGAGCATTGACACTGAACCATTGAAGGAATAGGAATAGTGTCATCATGAAAAATGACAAATAGCTTCTTCTATGCATGGGGTGTATGCTTGTTTTCATATGTAGTATGTTCAATTCAGTGTAGGAGTTTTGGTTTGCGAATACATGAATCCATTATTCACCTTCTTTTGTGCAAAATTACACCTTAAGTATATGAGAAACTATGGAAACATTCCTAACTTTGTACATGAAACAAATGAACCTTTCTCATATTGTCATATCTGTTTGCTTGATGCTTGTTTTGTTCGGATGTAATGACAAACCACAAGCCCCAGAAGCAGACCCGAATCCGGGTGCGATCAATGATACATTGTATTTGCCACTTCAACCCGACTGGACAGATTTCAATGAACCATCTGACATCATGATTGGTCGCGAACCATTCGTATACGTAGCTGATACAAAGAATAATCGGATTGTCATGTTGGACATCGCAGGACGCAGAGTTGGTGTTTCTGGGTTTATCAAGAATCCAATTGCCATTGCTCAAGATGGTGTGTTCGACTTGCTTGTATGCGCTGAACTTGATACTGTTTTGCAGGGAAAATCAGTGACTATCGGTGGAATTTTCCGCATTCATTTGAATGAGGTGCGTCATGACATAGCAAAAGCGCCAATTGAATGTGTTTATCTTCAGCCAAGCAGACCCGAAAGAAGATTTACAGGTATTGCAGTCATTCCCGGAAATGCATATCTCATTTCAAGAACAGGCCCAAGCAATGCTTCGCGCTTTGATCCGGATGATGCAGTCCTTCTCATGAGCGATAAAGATTCCATTATGAGCAGGCTTTCCTCATTGCTCCCTGAAGGTAATGCACTTTATTCAATTGGTTCAGTTTCATCATTATCCATTGCCTCGGATAGATCGCAAGATATTCTCTTCACGCAAATTTCTCCTTCAATGCAATTCAAAGTACAATGGCTTACCTATGTGTCAGCAGATGTGACTGGATGGTTTCAAAAATTCAATCCGGCAGATCCTCAAAATTCAGGTACGGATTTGCTCACTGTAGGACGATTTACTAAGCCGGAAGACATTACCTATGACATGTTTGGTAATGTTTATGTGATTGATGCCGGAAAAGATTCTGTGTTGAAATTCACTTCCACCGGGAAAGAAATGCATTCATTTGGAGGAAAGGGTTCGGGAAAATCACTGTTCTCAGAACCACAGGGAATTGCGTGGTTCAACAAAACACTTTATGTGGCCGATACAAAAAATAATCGCATCTGTAGATTCCGCCTATCAACCGACCAATAAAAAAGCCATGCTGTTTGCACAACATGGCTGATTTTCGATTCAAGAATATATATTATTCTTGTTCCATCGTAGCGCGATATTGACGACGAGCTGCTTTCATGCGAGAAAGACGCTTCTCTACAGAAGGCTTAATGAAAAAAGCGCGCTTCTTAAATTCACGCAATACTCCACTACGCTCATACTTCTTTTTGAAGCGACGCAATGCACGGTCGATCGACTCATTGGATTGGATTGTTACGCCTACCATAATCTCTTTTGATTAAAGATGGATAATTTTATTTAACTAAATTTTCAATCAATTTTTTCTCTTTGTTCTTCTCGAATTGAACGATGATTGCAAATCCACCATTGGAAATGATTTCCTTCGAGAGAACAACACCAAGATCATCCCATTTCTTGTGATAAATCACATCGCCCACTGCATAGACATCAGCAGGATTATAAATCTTGGAATCTTCTTTTGAAACCTGCACAATAGCTGCTGTTTTGTCAGACTTCGCTTCCAAAACATCTAAATCTACAAGTTGTGAGTGACGGCTGAGCGTACAACGTGCCCATTGACGACGGCCATCTGCAGACTCCATAGGTTCACCAATGAGCTCATGTTTCGTCTCTTTCATCAAGAAAGGAGAAAAGAGCTTAACATATTTGGCTTTTCTGGCGCGTCTGACTTTTGCTGCCATGGGAAACTCCGTTCACAGAGTAAATATACAGTATACAGGGACTGCAAATATACGAAAAAAGGCCGTAGTCACCAAACACAACCATCGATGAATCAATGTATTGTGATGCAGAACAATGGGGGATATATCTATCAATAACGCTTGCTTTTTATGAGGCAGGGCATATAATGATGGAGATTTTCGAGAACTTTGCCCGTTCCGCGTACTACTGCCGTTAATGGATCTTCAACCACATGGACGGTTAATGTGGTTTCGGTTGAAAGGCGTTTGTCGAGTCCTTTAAGTAAGGCGCCACCGCCTGACAGCATTATTCCGCGGTCATATATGTCCGCTGCAAGTTCCGGAGGGGTTCTTTCAAGCAGCATACGAACACTTTCAACTATTATTCCTACGCATTCACTCAGCGCTTCACGAATATCGATGGAACTGACGGTGATAGATTGAGGAATGCCGGTGATTAAGTCACGCCCCTTGACTTCAATTTCTACTTCTTGTTCCAATGGATAGGCAGAACCAACTTCACATTTGATGATTTCGGCGGTTCTTTCACCAATGAGAATATTGTGATTTCTTTTGAAGTATTGAACGATACTATTGGTCATTTCATCGCCTGCCATGCGTATAGACTCATCAGTCACAATTCCTGAGAGGGCGATGACGGCAATTTCGGTAGTACCTCCACCGATATCAACGATGAGATTACCTTTGGGCTCATGCACATCAAGTCCGATACCAATTGCAGCTGCCATTGGCTCTGCAATCAAGTGTACTTCTTTAGCTCCTGCATGTTCCGCACTATCTCGAACTGCTCTTTTTTCAACTTCCGTAATTCCGGAAGGAACGCATACAACCACTCTTCTGGCTGGTTGCCACGAAAGAGAAATTTTCTTGATGAATGCTCTAAGCATGCCTTCTGCGATTTCAAAATCAGCGATGACGCCATCTTTCAGAGGACGAATTGTGCGAATATCGCGATGAGTTTTACCCACCATGGCTTGTGCTTCGTGACCAATGGCCAAAATATGTTTATTGGTGCGGTCAAATGCAACGATGGATGGCTCATTCAACACCAATCCTTTATCCCTCATCCAAATAAGGGTATTTGCTGTGCCGAGGTCAATAGCCACATCGGTGGATAAAAAGCCAAAACGCATTACGTTCTCACAAAACTGGTTAGGAAGTCCTGCCTGATTTTGGGCCTAGGGCGATTCAATTCAGGACTGCAAAAATAACAATCTATGGGTACAAAACCAATCTCGGAATCAAGTTTCCGAAATGTTCACATTATTCTAAGTTTATGATTACAAATATCTTGCAAACATGCACTATTCAGCTTTCCGAAGCTGTTCTGATTCAGTTGAGCTTTGGGTTTTTTGCTCAAAAAGGGGTGCTTTTCCGGATTGAACGGTCTCTTTTCCTATAATGCAATGATTGATGTCCTTACGATCTGGAACCTCAAACATGATCGGGAGCATGATTTCTTCGACGATTGCTCTCAGACCTCTTGCACCGGTTTTGCGAATCTTGGCCTTTTCCACTATGGCAAGTAATGCCTCTGGTGTAAAGTCAAGACCACATTGCTCCATTGCAAACAACTTTTGATATTGTTTGATGAGAGCATTTTTAGGTTTTGTCAATACTTCAAGCATTGCTTCATCTGACAGTGGTTCAAGAGGTGCAATAACTGGTAATCTTCCGACCAATTCGGGAATGAATCCAAATTTGATGAAATCTTCGGGTTCAACTCTTGAAAGCAATGCATGAGATTCTTCTACATTCTCTTGTAAGCTTGCGCTGAAACCAATTGTTTTTGCATTAATTCTGCGTGCAATTGTTTTTTCTACGCCATCAAATGCGCCCCCGCAAATGAACAAAATATTTTTGGTATTGACATATACCAATGACTGTTCGGGATGTTTTCTGCCACCGCGTGGAGGTACTCCGGCAACGGTGCCTTCTAGTAATTTTAATAATGCCTGCTGAACACCCTCTCCGGATACATCTCTTGTGATGCTTTGCGAATCGGATCGTCGAGCAATCTTGTCAATCTCATCAATATAGACAATACCACGCTCCGCTCTTTCAACATCATAATCTGCATTTTGAAGAAGATGAACCAAGATGGTTTCAACATCATCACCAACATATCCGGATTCTGTGATCGTGGTAGCATCAGCAACTGCAAAAGGCACATCCAAAATTCTGGCTAATGTTTTTGCGAGAAGTGTTTTACCGGTACCTGTTGGACCTGCAAGTAGAATATTGCTTTTCTCGATTTCAACTTCATCTTGAGTAGGCAAGCCATGTGATGCAATGCGTTTATAATGATTATAAACTGCCACGCTCAAGATTCTTTTAGCACTGTCTTGTCCAATCACATAATCATCCAATTTGGATTTGATTTGGGATGGTTTCAACAAGGCGGTTTTTTGCTGCTGATGTCTGGGAGATTTTGTTGAAGGCGCTCTATGCTGATTCAATACATCCATTGATGAATGAATGCAACGATCGCAGATATAAACTTCATCACCTGCAATAAGATTTTGTACATCTTCTGCAGCTCTACCACAAAATGAACAGTGGATTGAATCTTTGTCGTGTATTCTCGAACTCATGGTATTTACTTGATATTGATCAAGAAAAAAAATGGCGGGACGATGCGATCGACCCGCCATCAACATATTCATACATGATTATGATTTATTACCTTCATTTGGACGACGCTCAAGGATTTTATCAATGATGCCATAATCAGCAGCCTGCTTGGCGCTCATGTAATTATCGCGATCAGCATCTTTGAGAATTGTCTTTGTATCCTTTCCGGTATGCTTGCTTATGATTGCATATAACATTTCACGAATGCGAAGCATTTCCTTTGTGTAAATTTCAATATCGGTTGCTTGTCCTTGTGTTCCACCCAATGGCTGATGCATCATGATGCGTGAATTAGGTAATGCAAATCTTTTACCATCAGTCCCTGCGCATAATAATACTTGCGCCATTGAAGCAGCCATACCAACACAAATTGTGCTGATATCTGGTCTTACAAACTGCATAGTATCATAAATTGCCATACCTGCTGTGACACTTCCGCCGGGCGAATTAATATAGATATTGATGTCTTTTGTCGGATCTTCGCTTTCCAAAAAAAGAAGTTGCGCAACTGTCAAGCTTGCAACATGATCATCAATCGGTGTTCCGATAAAGATGATTCTATCTTTTAGAAGACGAGAATAAATATCATAGGCCCTTTCGCCTCTACTTGTTTGTTCCACAACCATGGGAACGAGTTGATTCATCATAATAGATGCTCCTGATGGTGATTATTCACCGGCAGATTTTGACTTTGTTGATTTCTTTTTTGGCTTTTCTGCTGAATCATCGGATGTTTTTGACTTGCCTGAAGCTTTTGCTTCTTTGGACTTTTCGGTCTTTGGCTTTGCAGTTTTGCTTGTTGTTTTTGCCGGTTTTTCTGTAGACGAAGAAGTCGCCTCTGCAGTGTCTTGCATCTGCTGAACCATTGCTTCCATGTCTTTTTCGGCAAAATATGTTTCAGGATCTACTTCGGTAATTGTTGCAAGAGAAAGAATTTTCTCCATGACTTTACCCGCAAGTATTGAACCTAGAAATCTATTGTCTTTCATCAATTCGGTAAGTATCTGATTATCGTTCATACCTGTTTGGTTGCGATAATGTTGTAGATACGGAAGCACATCTTGTTCCTCAAGTGTGATTCCTTCTTTCTCGATGATTTTTTCTCTGATTAATTCCCAACGAGCAGTTTGCTCAGCATAGGGTTTGAATACTCCTTCGAGATCTGACAATTTCATATCAGCTGCAGATGGACCTTGCTGTCTTTTAAAATTATCAAACATTCCATGCATTACTTCATGCACAATTTGTCCGGGTACTTGAAAATCATGCTTTGATGTCATGATGTCAACAACCTGTATCTCCATTTCTTTTTTGGCTTCATCTTCGAGCATGCGATTATTGTAATCGCGGACGCTTTGTTCTAATTCTTCCACAGTATTCAATGAGCCGCGAGAATATTTTTTGACGAATTCTTCATCCAGTTTTGCGGGAACAATCTTTTCTGCAGAAAGTATCGTCACTTCAAAACGATCTGGGTTTTCGTCTCCCTCAGTGTTGTCCATATATGTTACAGTATCGCCAACTTTTTTTCCAATCAATGCATCTCTCAAAAAGCCATCCAAATCTGGGTGCTCGAGAAAGATTGTATTCTCTTGTGGTTCCAATCCCTCCAATGGCTCTCCTGTTTCATCATCAACTTTTGTGAAACGGATGGTCACATTATGCTTAGCATCAACAATGTTTTCTGCCGGCTCGCTACTTGCGGCTTTAAGCAAGATTTCATCAATGATCTTTTGTACATCTTCATCTGTTACTTTTCCGATTGGTTTTTTCAATTCCAAACCTTCATAGGAAGCAACTTCAAATTCAGGAATGATACCAAATCGAATCACATATGTCATAGAGCCCTCTTCACCTGGTTTCAAATCGCGAAGCTCGGGCTGACCCACTACTTGTATATTATTGTTACGAGTATAGTTTCTGAACTCAATGTCGGCAATGTCCATTATACTCTCTTGCTCGATTTGTCTGCCAAATCGTTGCTTGATGATTGATAGAGGAACTTTGCCTTTTCTGAATCCCTTGATTTCAATGGTTGGTTGTGCTTTGATATATGCACGCTCAAAATGAGGGGTAAAGTCCTCACTAGTCAATGTAAAACTGACCTCTTGCGTACAATCATCAATTGATATGACGGTGATTTCCAAAGGAGTAACCTTGATTATTCTCAAAATGCCGGTGCTGCCGGTGATGTATTGTGCGGATGGGGAGGGTCGAACTCCCACGGGTTGCCCCACCAGATCCTAAGTCTGGCGCGTATGCCAATTTCGCCACATCCGCATGCCTTTGAAAGGACAAGAGCGCAAAAATACAATGTTTTCAGCGGTTTATGAAATATTTGTTAACTTGACCAGCTCTTCATCATTGAAATGAATTACTTATAATTATGACGATTCTTGATTAATTTAACCATGTCTTTGAAAAAAGAAACATATGATGTGATCATTTTGGGTGCCGGAGTGGCTGGTATTTCGGCTGCTGTTCATAGTATTGGCAGGGGGCTAAGGCCATTGGTTATAGAATCCACTGCGAATATTGGTGGGAGAGCTCGATCTTTTGAGGATCGAGTTTCTGGCGATATCATTGATAATGGTCAGCATGTGATGATGGGTTGTTATGAATCATTCTTTCATGTTTTAACAAAACTTGGTACAATGAAAAGGGTAAAAAAACAGGAATTCCTTTCTATTCCTTTTTATTTTCCGGATGGAAGAAGAGATCTGCTCCATGCAAAGGGAATTGGCAATATGCATGGTCCACTTGGCATGGCTTTAGGTTTTATGAAATTGTCTTTTCTCTCGTGGAAAGAAAAGAGGAGTCTATTGTACTTTGCATTCCGTTTGAAATTGGGTATGTGCAAACCCGGTTCAATGACTGCCATGGAATTATTGCTTTCGGAATCTCAAAGTAAAAGAATCATTGATTTGGTATGGACACCTGTGATTCTTGCAACCATGAATGGAAAACCCGAAGAAGTTTCTGCAAAGATATTCATCACAGTATTGCGTTTGGCATTTTTTGGATCCGGCGATGCATCGACTTTATACATTCCGCAATGTGGATTGTCGGAATTGTTCGAACCTTTTCAAGAATGGCTTGAAAAGCAAGGTGGTTTGTTGATTCAAAGCAATGGCATTGATCGACTTCACATCGTTGATGATAGGATTAAAGGTGTATATCTACAAGATGGGATGTACATTGAAAGTAAGCAAGTGATTTCCGCAATCCCACCACATTCACTTGTAAAAGTATTACCAGAGACATCTATTTCTCTGTCATATATTTCACAATTGAATGCGATACAGTATTCTCCAATCATTTCATTGTATTTGTGGTTTGATAGACCATTTCCAGCAATTGATATTGCTGCAATCATGGAGGCTTCAACGCAATGGGTATTTCAAAAAACAACAAAGATGAGAGATGGATCATCATTGCTTGCTCTGACAATCAGTGCTGGCAATGATATTATTCACTCATCAACAGAAGAACTTGCGCATGCATGTGCCACTGAAATTCGATTGTGTTTTCCTGAAATGAATGATGCCCAACTTCTACATTGGAAAGTAATCAAAGAACGTATGGCGACGGTGCTTATAGATCCTGATACGGAGAATGCTCGACTGAATTCGACCACTCCGATTACCGGATTATTGTTGGCAGGGGATTGGACAAATACCGGATTGCCTGCTACATTGGAAAGTGCTGCATTGAGTGGAAAATTGGCAGCCTCTCTACTTTAACCACCATAAGCGCCAAAAGAGCGAATCCCCGACTTCCAGATTAGTCTTGTTATGAACCAAGTGACAAAGCACCAACATAAGCTTAATGCAAGGTGATGCCATGCATGATTCATAGACAATGTACCAATTGTAAATGCTGCCGGGACATAACTTAAATATTGAAAGGGGAGTAATGTTGAGATAGACTGCAACCATGATGGGAGTACATCAATTGGAACAAGTGATCCTGAAAGAAACCACATGCTGATGTCAAATATCACGTGAAATGTCCACGTTTCTTCAAACCAAAATGCCAAATATGAAATCGACATTGAAATGAAAAATTTCATGACTATTGCATTCATGACAAGCACTAAAGAAAAAGCGCATCCAATTACAGAAATCGAAGAGTTTGTCAACAATGGAATAAAAGGAATGAGAAGACCTGTCGCCACTATCACACCAATCCGATCTGATGCTGCAAGTGCTGCAGAAAACCCCAAATGAGAAATTGGTTTAACGAGATATTTATTGAGATCCCCTTTTCTTATTTCTTCCGAAACATTTTTTTCAATGCGACCAGATCTGATGATTACACCATATAAAGCAGCAAAGATTGCATATAAAAACATTGAGTCAGATGAATAATTTCCTATCTGCTGCTGCGCTCTTCCGGCAAATACAGAATTCCAAAGAAAATATTGGACACCAATCAATACCAATAATTGCAAAAAACTATTGCTGAAATAATCCATGCGATATTCAAGCAAAGAGGAGAGTCCACTTCGAAATGTTGCAAGGTAGGTTTGCATTATAATGCTCTAGTTCTTCCGCCATCAACAAGCAATGTGATGCCTGTAATATATGAAGCTTGTTCAGATGCTAGAAAGATAGCAGCAGCAGCAATTTCTTCAGGCTCGCCCAATCTTTTCATCGGCACTTCTTCTGACATTGCATGTGCTATTGCATCGGTTGAAACTTGCTGTTGTTGCGCCTTCTTTTCTATCAATGCCGAAAGTCTTCCTGTCTTTGTTGCACCTGGTAAAATGCTATTGACAGTTATTCCAAATTGAGCAAGTTCATTGGATAATGTTTTTGACCAAGCAGCTGTTGCGCTTCGAACAGTATTTGAAACTCCTAATTCATCCAGAGGCTGTCTGACAGATGTTGAAATGATAGAAATAATTCTTCCATATCCCTTTTGCTTCATGGCGGGAATACAATGCTGTGCGATGATATGAGAAGACATTAATAATCTGTTAAATGCCTCATGGAATGAATCCACTGAAGCTTGTTGAATAGATCCTGGAGCAGGTCCTCCGGAATTATTAATAATGATATCAATGTCTGTAGTTCCAAGTTGACCAAGCGCTGATTCCACTTGTTTGGGATCTGAAAAATCAGCAATCAACATGCGATGCTGTTGTCCGGAAGTGGTTGAAAGAGCATGAATCACTTCCTTCAATTTATCTTCATTTCTGGCAAATCCTATGATAGTACAACCTGCTTCTGCAAGCATTGTTGCAATTGCCAAACCGATTCCTTGTGTGCAACCACAAACAAGAGCTGTTTTATTCTCAAAACGAATATTCATTGAATTATCCTATCATTTTGCAAGCACTATGAATTGCGTTCTTCGATTGAGTGCACGATTACGTTCGGAATCATTTGGCGCTACAGGTTGCGTCATTCCGAAGCCTCTGCCTCTCAATCTTTTTTCTTCTATTCCTCGTTTTACCAATTCCTGCATAACAGATTTAGCTCTTGCATCAGAGAGCTTGAGATTGAAATCTTCACCACCGATATTATCTGTATGACCTTGGATTTCGAGTCTTAATTTAGGATAGCGTTCCATGAGTTCGGCAAGTTCATCAATGCGAATCATGGATTCTTGTCTTACTATCGACGAGTTAAAATCGAAATGTATCGGATATTTGAATCCATCTGAAACATCAAATCCTGGGCCAAGTGGCGCTGTGTCATATTCGCTTTCAGTATTGACAGAATCACTTGTAAAATCAAGGCCCATGAATACTTTATGAATTCCATAATACACAGGTGGTTTATAAGATATCTTATAAAAATTGCGAAGACTTCTATAGATATCAAGAAATACAGCGATCAATTCTTCTTTTGTTTTTGCTCGATAATATTTTCCACCGGTATACTGTGCAATTTGACGCATGATTTCATCATTGGGATAACCAAAGCCTACAGTAAAGACATTGACACCTTTTGCTTTTGCTGTATCCAGAATTGTTTTCAGACGTGCTTTGGAATAATTGTCTTCACCATCAGAAAACACGACGATAACTTTTGGAATGGTATCTGCAAATTCAGAAGTGAATGCTTGCATTGATTTCAACATCGCATCATATAAACCTGAATAATATCCTTGCCCTTCAAGAAATGTGGATTTGAATTTATTGATGATGATTTCTTTGTCTTTCCACATTGGTACTTTCTCGATATAGTCTTTTGAGAATGTCGAAATACCAATCCTATCTTGTGGCTGTTTCATATTAACGAACAATTCAGTGCCCATCGCAATTGCATCCATTACTCCGGACATCGAGCCGCTAAAATCGACGCTCAACATGATTGCATATGGTATGGAATCAGCATCTCCATATTCTCTGACTTTAAAACTGTCAATGAGTTCAATGGATCGGCCAAGCTTTTCCTTTAGCATATACCAATATTTTTGATCTTGGCGATATGGCGGTGCGATATGCGTGATATAATGTCCGGAAGTATCGAACACTTTAGAAAACAAACGCACTTCATCAGGATAAGAATTTGTTTCTATCCTTGTTATCTCCATTTGTACTTCAGACGGTTTTGCGCTGTCGACATGTTTGGTCGAGGTGAGTAGAAATTGTCTTTTCATTGAGTCGGTGACATCACTTTGCAATTCTAGTGATGATAACATTGCAGCTCTGCGTGAAGTCCCGCATGATGAAAAGATCATCATTCCGCAGATTAATAACGAAAGAAAGGAAAAGGCAGATATTCTTTCGATTACTGCCTTTTGTTCTTCGTCATGTGAAGAAGTGTTCTTCATGTATTACTCAGCTTTAGGTGGCTGCCAAGAACTACGATTCCACTTTACTAATTCAATGTTGGCATTTCCAACATATAGTTTCATCTTGGCACGAATTGGTATTCTAGCTTCATCATCTGAGAACCATCCTTCAAATTTTCCGGAAAGGCCATAGATCCCCGTCCAATTGGCAGTCCCGCTGAGATAAATTGTTTTAATGGGGTATTTAGCAGCATCAATTTCCACTGTTTCTTCTTTTCCAACAAAATTGATCGAAGTTGAAACGGTGTCATCCATGATGATGGTAGGTACTTTGATTGTCTTTTTGGACTTCAACATTTGTCTAGCAAGAAAGAATAAGCTGCTTCCATCATTCCATTTTTTTGATGTTTTTAAGACGCGTTTATTACTCAATTTATTGGCTTTGTATTTTTCCATCGTGACAGCTTGACCAGGATAGTCAAACAAATATTTATCATAAGTCCATGAACCATCTGATTCTTTTGTGCTCGCCGCAAAATTGTGGGAGAACTGTACTGATGGGTCAATCCAACTTTCATAAATGGAATGTAAATCCACAAATGGAATACCCTTGCGAGAATCGATATATATTTTTGTATGATGAACGGATTTACCATTGAATGTTTCATTTTTCAATGTTGTCACGCGAATGGTGCCCAGTGTGATTCCCATATATGATACATCATATACCAATTCTTCTCCTGATGACATTACTTGTGCATTGCTTGAGAATGCAGTTAAGAATGTGACTATGATGAATACCGCTAATTTTTTACATACATGCATGTACAAAGTGTCCTTGATTATTTGAGTTTTGCAATTTTACTTGCTTCAGGAAATAGCGTAACAGCTTTTTTGATTTGTTTATCATCTTCATATGCAATTGGATAAAATCCCGAATTACCAAACAATGATCGTGCTATTGTAGCCTTGATCATACTTTTGATATACTCTTTGTCTGAAGTGTAATTGGCATCATTCCATTGAATTTCTCTGCTTTCAGAAAGTGTGCGGAATTCCTTGAGTAATTCTTCGGTCACTTGAAAGTTCTTTCTATACCCATTGAAATTGTCTTTATATGAAGTGCGCAATGAAGATCCTGCGCCACGTAAATAGGAATCAGTTAATTCCCAGAACATATTCTTTCTTCTAATTGAAACACTAAGCGGTGTAATGGTATCAGGTTTCACTACATAATCAGGAGTGATGCCACCACCACCATATACAGTTCTTCCACTCATTGTTTTGAACACAGGTCGAGATGAATCGGCACTCTTTTTGGAATCTTGTGAATGCTCAATATTTTCTCCTTCCTCAACTTCTTCTCGTCCTTCGCCTTTGTAATATTTGTCTTTATCACCATATGGTCTTTGAATCAGACGACCTGATGGAGTATAATATCTTGAAATCGTCAAACGATATGCAGATCCATCGGGAAGTGGGTATTGTTGTTGAACAAGTCCTTTTCCAAAAGACACATCCCCAACAATCAATCCACGGTCCAAATCTTGAACTGCTCCGGAAACAATCTCGCTTGCTGATGCAGATCCGCCATTGATCATAACAATCAGCGGAATATTTTCAAAATCACCACCATCGCTGGAATAATAATCTTCATCAACTTCTGGTCTGCGACCTTTGGTATATACAATCTTTTGACCGCCCTTCAAAAATTCATCGGCAAGTCTAAATGCTTGATCGAGATATCCACCTGGATTATTTCTCAAATCAAGTATGAGTTTTTTCATGCCTTCGCTACGAAGTTTTGTAGCTGCTTCCATGAATTCTGAATGTGTAGTTGCTGCAAAACGATTGATGGAAATTAGTCCAATGTCAGTTTTTTCAATCATGAATGAAGCATCAACTGTATACAGTGGAATTTTATCTCTAATGATATCATAATCAATCAATTTCGCTTCGCCGGATCTTTTGATTCCCAACTTTACTTTTGTTCCTTTTGGTCCGCGGAGTTTTTTGGGAACATCTTCTCTTGTTAAACCAATTGCGCTGCTATCATTGATTTTGATGATTTTATCACCGGATTGAATTCCCAATGCTTCACTTGGGCCACCACTGATTGGAGTGACAATTGTAATGGTGTCTTTCACAACATCAAATTCAACCCCAATCCCTTCGAAACTACCTTGAAAATCTTCTGTCACTTTTTTCATTTGATCGGCTGGAATATATACTGAATGTGGATCGAGTTCATTCAGCATTCCACGAATTGCCGCTTCTGTCAGTTTTTTTGAATCGACATTCTCGACATACATTTGATTTGCTCTATTAAGAACATCATTGAACTTTTTGACTTGATCATAAATCGAGTCATTAGACATGGCAGGACGCGCCATTGTACCCAAAAAAATGCCTATGCCGATGCTGGCGCCAAAGATTACTGCTTTTGTGATTTTCATAGTGTTATGCATTGAGGATGATTATACGGCGCAATTTACGAGTTTATGGGCATTTACCTTTCGTTTTGGTAGGTTCAACCCCCAAAATCCCCCAAATGTTCAATGCATGACGATTCGATGTACAGGATAGTGTGATGAACACCAATTCAATCTTTGAATCGATACCCCACACCTTTGACAGTTTCAATCAAATGTCCGTATCTCCCTAATTTTTCCCTGATTTTTGAGACATGAACATCAACTGTGCGGTCAACCACATATACACTTTCTCCCCAGATTCGCTTGAGCAATGTTTCCCGTGGAAATACTTTTCCTCGATTGGCTGCCAAAAATGCCAACAACTCAAATTCCTTTTTGGGGAAGAAGGATTCATTCTGATCTATGCGAACGGTATAGTTTTGACGATTTATTTCCAATGTGTCGATGATAAGAACTTCCGGAGCGGCGATTGTTTCTGTACGGACTTTTTCAGCAGCTCTTCGAAGTATTGTTTTGACCCTTGCCACCAGAATTCGAGGGCTGACAGGTTTTTGGATATAATCATCTGCCCCAAGCTCCAAGCCAAGTATTTGATCAATTTCGCCTGTTTTTGCAGTAAGAAAAATGATGGAAACCTGAACCAATCCAGAGATGAGTCGAACTTGACGACAAACCTCAAAGCCATCAGGGCCAGGCATCATGATATCGAGTATGATTAAATCGGGCTTGAATTCCTCGGCGACAGTGAGTGCTTTATCTCCATCGGATGCAGTTGCAACGGTATAACCTTCTTTCTCAAGATTATATCGTATGAGATCTACGATGTCTTCTTCATCATCAACTACGAGGATTTTCTTATTCATAATTGTTCCAAATCATGGATTATGACATGATATGCCACGAAATTATGGAATTATGGATGCCGCCAAGTTTATGATTCGGTAATACGATCATCGTACTTTGAATGTAGCCATCGTAATGATTGCCAGTAAAATACCAATGATGTAGAATCTAGTTACAATCTTTGATTCATGAAGGCCGGATTTTTCAAAGTGATGATGCAAAGGCGACATTTTCAGCAATCTCCTCCCTTCGCCATATGTTCTTTTGGTATACTTGAAATACAATACTTGCAGAATAACCGAAACGGTTTCCGCAAAAAATATACCCCCAAGAATAGGCAAGAGAAATTCTTTCTTGATAAGGATACATAAGCCACCAATTGCTCCTCCGAGGGCAAGTGAGCCGGTATCACCCATAAACACTTGTGCAGGGTGTGAGTTAAACCATAAAAATCCTAAAGAGGCACCTACAAGGGCCGCGCTGAATATGGTTAATTCATCGGCACCTCGAAGATGAAAGATATTCAAGTATTGTGAGAACACTGCATTGCCACTCACATAAGAAATAACTGCCAATGCCATAGCTGCGATACCAACTGTTCCAATGGCTAGCCCATCTAATCCATCAGTAAGATTTACTGCATTTGAAGTAGCTGTTAAAATGAAGATAACTGCAGGGATATATAACCATCCAAAATCAAAATGAATATCTTTTGCAAAGGGTACAGTTGTTAGTGTTTTGTATTGTTCAAAATTTGATGAAAACCATTCCGGACAAAAATAGATAGTACTTCCAACGATGAGTCCAACCAAAACTTGACCCACAATTTTATATCTACCAATTAATCCCTTCTTGAGTTTTTTGATCACTTTTAGATAGTCATCCAGAAAGCCAACCATTCCGAGACCCAATGTTATGAATACAATGAGAATCACGAATGTGTTTTGAATATTTGACCATAATAATGTTGGGATGATCACTGCTGAGAGTACTATGAGTCCTCCCATGGTTGGTGTTCCTGCCTTTGAAGAGTGATTACCGGTTGCTTGCAATTCTGATTTTGCTTGTTCACCGATTTGCATACATTTCAGTCTTTTGATGATCCAAGGTCCAACAATGAATGAAATCAACAATGCAGTAATTGTTGCTGCTGCAGATCTGAATGTCACATATTGAAAGACACCAAAACCGGGAAGATTGAAATTTGTTCTTAGCCAAGAGGTCAAAAAATATAGCATGCAAATCCCTCAAGTGTGTTCTGATTGTGTTTTAAATTCACGCCAAAATTCAAGCACTCGTTCGAGTTTTATTCCTCTCGAACCTTTAATGAGAACGATGTCTCCGGATTGTGCTTGCGCATTGACAAGTCGTGCGCATTGTTCTACACTATCTGCAACAATGATGCTATGTGGCAATGTGTTCATGGAGTCAAATGCTTGAGAAAATTCATCACCTGTCACTATACATGTATCGCAATAGTCTACTACCTGCTGAAGTAAAGTACGATGTTCTTCTTGTGAAGTGCTACCAAGTTCGCGCATATCACCAAGAATTGCAATGCGTTTTCCAATGCATGGCATTGCAGACAATGTTTCTAGTGCCGTCATCATTGAGGCAGGATTTGCATTGTATGAATCATTCAAAACAACGATCTCATCAATGTGAGTCTTCATCATTCTTCCATAACCAGTGTATATGGGTGCCTCATAATTGTCCAAAGCTTGGGCAATTTGTTGTAATGTCATACCACAAGCCATTCCTATAGAAGCGGCTGCAATGGCAGTTAAGGCACCAACTTTTCCGGGCAAAGACAATGTAGCATTCTCGTTTGCAAGCGCCGTATGTAGTTCCATTTCAGCAAAACCTTGATCACTCAAGTGCCATGTTGCATGGAGATCGGCAGGATTATCAAGTGCATACGTGATATATCTCGGACCTTGTGCAAATGTCCTTAATCGTTCATCATTGATATTGATGAGTCTTGTACCGCCATGTCGTTCAAGCCATTGAAACAAAGCTGTTTCTTCTTTTTCAACTCCATCCAAGTCTATCAATTTTTCAAGATGTTCTTTTCCGATATTCGTGATGAGTCCATGTGTCGGAGCCAACATGCTTGAGAGAATTTCAATTTCACCCGGTTCATTTGTACCAATTTCAATCACTGCTGCTTCATGGTTATCTTCGAGCATCAGCATCGTCAAAGGTACGCCAATTTGATTATTGTAATTGGCCATTGTTTTCAATGTGTGTTTGCAAGTACCCAGCACATGTGCAGCAAAATCTTTTGTTGATGTTTTTCCTGCAGCACCAGCTATTGCAATGATAGGAATATCGAATCTTTTTCGATGATGATGTGCCAATGACCCCAATGCCTGAATCGTATGTTCTACGATGATGTGTGGTATCGAAGAGAGATCAGGTATACCCTGCAAACAATCATGCTGAATTAAACAGCCAATCGCACCTTTTTCAATTGCCTCATGTATGAATGCGTGCCCGTCAAATTGTTCGCCCTTCAAGGGGATATACAAATTTCCCGGCTGTACGGTTCTTGAATCAGTCGATATCCCTTTGCAATCATTCGGCAATAGCGATGAAAGTGATCCAAGAATAGAGAGCAGTTCAGCTTGTGAAAATGGGGCGGAATTTATCATGAGCTAGTAATAATGACTCAATTATTCGTGTGCAACATTGCAAACTTAGTAAAATGAATAGCTATGAATTTTTATGAGCATGTCTTTTTGCCAATTCTGCCGACAATAATGTTATCACTGCGGTATAATAAGTCCAAACAGCAGGAATCACCAATACTGCATAAGTCCCATAAAATATTCCAAATCCGGGTGTTTTTCCAACATACCAACTAAACATCATGCGAGCGCTTTCCCAAAGGAACCATGCCAACAAGGTCGCCACACGAATAGTACTCCAAGGAAGTTTTTTTGGTGGCAATGTTCGGTATATAAACATAAACAGCATTGGTGGCGACAAAAAAGCCACAATCCTGACCAACATTCCTGTGATGAAGAGTCCATCAGGTAGAATTGGGAACAGAAAACCCTCAAAAGCAGATGCTATTGGATGCAGAAATGTACTTGTAATTACTAAGAAAATAAAGACTATGGTACCCCACAGGTCTTTTGCCTTCAGATGCACAAATGATTGATCGGATATTGTCCCAAATACCGACTCCATACCACTGCGAAATGAAGACAATAATGCAGAGGCTGTCCAAAGCAATGCCGGAATACCAATCCACCCAGCATTTGAGCTATGTCCAAACAGCGACTTTATCTCTTTAAGTATCAAGGAAACTGCACCGGAACCAGATTCTCCCATTGGGAGAAGTGTAGATAAGAAAATTTCCAAAGATGGCAAAAAAGCATCAATATTTACCAAGTTCCCGACAATAAATAAAGCCACTAATAGGAGGGGAAAGACGCAGAGCAATGCATTGAATGCAATTCCCGCAGCTATGAGGAAGATATGTCTGGAACCCAGATCCTCCAAAAAAGATTCTATGGATGTATACCAATATGTCAGTTGTGAACGAGTCAATGTAGCATTCTGATTTTATGTGAATGGAAAGACAAAGATGCGGTGCGCCGTTGGATCGATACCAAAGCAATCGCGCAAAGTTCGTAAATTTGTGGCGTTTAGAACATGTTTGAACATTTATCTGCCGAGAGGTGAACGATGATAGATCTTATGAATTTGAATGCTTCCGAGGAGGAAGTTGGATTTGAGACCATTCCAATTGGAGTGTCAGGAGCTGATGAAAATGACAATATCCGCATCACCCAAAAAGCATTGAATGAAGTAAAGAAAATAAAAACGCAGAATTCCATACCCGATGATTATGGACTACGAGTTGGAGTAAAGGGTGGTGGTTGTTCTGGTATGTCTTATACACTTGGTTTTGATGCTTCTGAAAAAGAATTGGACAGAGTTTATGAAACACAAGGCGTTCGTGTTTTTATCGATCCAAAAAGTTTGTTTTATTTGATGGGTGTCACTTTGGATTATAGTGATGGTCTCAATGGCCGAGGATTTACTTTCAATAATCCGAATGCAACCAAAACATGTGGTTGTGGTAGTTCATTTGGCGTTTGATTTTACACTTTAATTTGAGATTTCAATTATGGCATATGAATGGAAATTTAATCCTCGTCCATACAGCGATGAGGAAGCAAAAGAAAAACTTGCATCCGTTGTTTCACCTGAAACCTCCGACTGGCATTATAATACGCATCACAAAGGGTATGTAACGTTCCTGAACAAAATCGAATCAGAGCTTGAAAGTGCTGACAGATCAGGAGCAAATGGTAATTATAGTCATGTCGGCGAATTGAAACGTCGATTGACATGGAATCATGGTGGCACTGTTCTTCATGATGTATATTGGGAAGTTCTTGGAGGTGATGGTGATCCTTCAAAAGGACCTGAGATACTCGCAGCGATTGAAAAAGAATTTGGTTCATTTGACAATTGGAAAGCGGATTTCAAAGCTGCCTGTATTGCAGCAAAACTTTCCGGTTGGGGCGTGCTTACTCATGATCAGCTTTATAGCGGTCGTCTATTGAATGTACTCGTAGATGAGCATCATTATGGAGCAATCTGGGGTGGCATTCCACTTATTTCTTGTGATGTATTCGAACATGCATATTATCACAAGGATGGACCAGGTAGAGCAAAATATGTTGATAATTTTCTAGCCAATCTCCATTGGGGAAGAATCAATGAGAGATACAAGAAATTTGTTCGTTGATAGAGATTCATTGGGAACTGTTTAGTCTAGTGAACGGTTTTTCTCAATCGAACTCCACGTAACGTTAAAAGAATGGGCATTTGGCATTTCGCTATGGCGATGAGTCGGATGCCCGTTTTTTGTTGATCAATTAGGTTATACGATGTCAAGCATTCCAATTTTCCCACTTGAATTGGTGGTATTTCCCGGCACAACCTATCCTCTCCACATATTTGAAGAGAGATATAAAGCTATGATAGGTTTATGCTTGGCAGAGGACTCTCATTTTGGAATTCATCTAAAATCTACTGGGACCCTTCACCCGATTGGAACGGTGGTTGATGTGACATTACTCAGAAGATATGATGATGGAAGGATGGATATTCTTGTTAAAGGATTGTATAGACATAAAATCTCTCGATTAAATACCCATACCACGCCATATTATCTTGCTGAGTCTATGATTTTTGAAGACAGGGAAGATGAAGAAGTTCATGTTACTGCTTTGATGGAATGTTTGGAACTTTATAATCGGGTGGTGAGAGCAATACCTGATTTACAAGCAAGAAGATATACATTGGAAGAAATTCTTGAGATGACTCTAATGCCTTCATTCATATTTGCAACTAAAAGCGGGTTGAATGTAAAGCAAAAACAAGAATTATTGGAAATGAAATCAGAATCAAAACGTATCGGAATGCTTATCGACATTTTACAATATGTCGTCCCCAAACTTGAAGAACACACGCATAGAGAGAGGATTATCATGAGTGATGGTTACTTCACTTCACTCAAATGATTCATCCTGTTCATCCATTTCAGGCTGTTCTGTTTCTCGCATGCGATATCCCACCCCTCTGATGCTCTGAAGAATTCTTGCTGATCCAGGTCTTTCAATTTTTGAACGAATTCTCTTGATATAAACATCAATGATATTTGATTCTGGATCGAAATTGTGTTTCCATACATGCTGCGTAATCATGCTTCTCGAAATGATTCGATTTTTGTTGCGCATCAGATATTCAAGAAGTGCATATTCTTTTGTGGTAAGTTCAATTTCTTTGCCCCATCGAAATGCTACATGAGCTACTGTGTCGAGAGTGAGATCCATGCATTGCATTTTGGTTGATTTTTCCGGACTTGATCTACGCATGATAGAGCGTAATCTTGCAGCCAATTCTTCAAAGTGAAATGGTTTGGGCATATAATCATCAGCACCCAAATCCAAACCAGCAACTTTATCTTCGGTATTGCCTCTTGCGGTAAGCATCAATACAGGAGTAACATTTCCCGCAGCACGCATTGCACTTAAAACGGCGAGACCATTTCGTTTAGGTAGCATGACATCCAAAACCACCGCATCATATTGATTATGCAGTGCCATTTCGAGTCCTGTTTGACCATCAAATGCCGTCTCAACAATATAACGCTCTTCTTCCAACCCTCTTTTTATGAAGAGGGCCATTTTCTTTTCATCTTCGATTACAAGAATCTTCATTGATCAGATCCTGAGAGAGTATGCTGATTATTATTCAAATGAAACAAAGTCCGCCAAATCTTCTGCTTTTCCCAAATGAAGGAGCATGCCTTCTTCTTTGAGATCTTGAATTGCCTTCATCACGCGCTCCATTTCTATGCGATGATGATAAGAAAATCTCCATGCATCGATTGGTGCCATGCTAATTTCTAATACAAGTAATTGCGCTACAGTGACAGTTTCTTGTTTGATGTATCGTTCTTTAACGGCTTCCAAATAAAAGTCGACATCTTCACCAATCAAATGATCAGGAACGAAAAAGTAATTTTCCACGGTCATTAAATCACATATGGGGAAGCCACGAATAGGATCTAATATGAGTGGAAGAAATTCGAGTCCGACTGTATACAAATGATCTTGATCATCATTGCCCCACAAATCATTCCAAACCAATGGGTGATGTTCTCTTAGCCATTCAAAAAATTGTATTTCTTTTTGTGGCAATTGCATCAAGTGTGCAGTGCCTATATGTGCCAATATTGTTTTTGCATCATCAACAGAAATTGCAGACAAGATGCTTTCTTCAAATGTCAATGTACCGGTTGACCCTGACTGAGCAAGTTGTTCTTTGAGCGTTGCGATGAGTGCATTGATATCCATCACATGTCTCTCAATTTTGCATTGTGTTTTGTTGTCACTGAGCGAATGATCTTAGACATCTTTGAACTAACCTCTTCGTCAACCAATGTTTTTTCTTCCGATTGAAATGTTAAGCGCAAACCAATCGAAACTTTACCTTCACCTATTGATGCGCCTTTGAATACATCAAAGACAGTGATATCTGTCAATAATATGCCGGCTTCTTTTCTTGCAGTTTCGATGATGTCTTGTGCAGGTATATTGGCATCCACGATAAAAACGAGATCTCGTTGCACAGCCGGGAACATGCTGATTGGTTTATATGCAGACTGTGAATTCTTGATTGTATACAGAGTGGTTAAATCAATGATGATTGCAAATACGGGCATTGTGCAATCAAAATCAGAGCAATATGTTGGCAGTAATTGTCCAACAGATGCAATCACGGCATTGTCATGACCGAGAAATGAAAGTGCATTCTGACTCATGACTGATGTCGATGCAAATTCATGCGGGATTGCTGAGCTTGTAGACAATACATCAATCTTTGCGGAAGTAAGTATTGCTTCTGCCAATCCTTTTGCATCATAAAAATCATAGTCTCTGTTTTTATATTTCCAGTGATGATGATGAGCCGATCCAGCAAGCACGACTAACAGATGTTCGCGTTCATTATATCCATCAAGAGAAACTATTGATTCTTTTATAGAAGCATCTTTTTTGAATACTCTGCCAATATCAAATAGAGCTATATTTCTTTGTCCAGCATTCCAATTTCTGGCAATCACTTCAAGAGAAGCAGGAATGAGTGAAGGACGCATAGCTGCATATTCTTCTCCAAGTGGATTTATTAAGCGTATAGGATCATCGGTGAACTGCATTGCTTTTTCTGCATTCATCAATGAATTTGTGACAATCTCTTGTAGTCCCATTGAGGTAAGTTGTTTCCGTATGATATTCCTCAATGAATGCTGTTTGAGTTTTGGATCAATGGATGCATTACCAGGAAAGCGAACATCAACATTGATTGGTAAATTGTCATAACCGATGATTCGAGCCAACTCTTCAATTAAATCAATTTCTTCATGAATATCGATTCTCCAACTTGGAGCAATTATCTCAAGTGAAGAAGGTGTATTGTTTGTGATCGTACAACCAATCAGTTCTAAATGTTTCACTGCTACTGATTGTTGTATTTCAATTCCAAGCAATGAAGAAGCTTTCTTCAAATCAAGAGAAATGATTATTTCTTTATGTTTCTGTGGATATTCATCTATAAGCTCATCAACAATATACCCACCGGCTAATTGTATGATCAATTGCGCGGCTCTTTTGGCTGCATGAGGGATGATATTGATATCGACACCTCGTTCAAATCTATAAGCAGCATCGCTCGATATACCTAGCATTTTTGCTGTTTTTCGAATGGATGATGGTTGAAAATATGCGGACTCTATAAAAACGGATGTTGTCTGCTCTGTTATCTCGCTGTTTTTACCACCCATCACGCCTGCAATAGCGATTGGTTTTTCGGCATCACAAATCAGGAGTACATTTCCGTTTAATGTTCTTGTTTTACCATCGAGTGTTTCATATAATTGATTATCGCTGGATCTTTTAACGATAATTGAATTTCCTGCAATCAGGTTTGCATCAAATGTGTGAAGTGGTTGACCTGTCTCAAACATCACATAATTGCTGACATCTACAACGATGTTTTTAGGACGAAGTCCAATCGATTCCAATCTTCTTTTCAGCCAATCGGGTGATTCGCCATTGTTGATTCCATCTACTTTTAGTCCTGCATACCGATGACATAAATCAGAATCTTGAATAGTGACCTTTGGATTTCCCTCGGCACGATGAGTGGCATATACCGCTTCAGATTCCGCAAGTCCGGGTATCATGAAGTCTTTGATATTGTCTTCAAAGCATGCAATTTCTCTTGCAAGCCCCATATGACTGAGGCAATCTGCTCTATTTGGCGTGATGCCGATTTCTAGATAGATGTCGTCCATACCAAGCGCATCTGCCAAAGGCAAACCAATTGGTGTATCATTTGGCAATACCCAAATCCCACCATCATCTTCACCCAATTGTAATTCATGTTTGCTGCAAATCATTCCATTTGATTCTATGCCGCGAAGTTTCCTCTTGCCTATTGAAAAGCCTCCATTTGGGATGATTGCGCCAAATTGTGCAACAATCACGGTTTGTCCAGCATCCACATTTGGGGCGCCACAGATGATGATACTCTCTTCATTGCCGGTATCGACTGTACAAACCGACAATGAATCGGCATTTGGATGTGATTCTTTTCGTACTACTTTCCCGGTGACAAATCCTTTGAACTTTGCAGATTCATCTTGAATTGCTTCAACTTCGATACCAAGCATGGTAAGACCTTGAGCCACATTGGCAATATCCTTCTTAAAAGGATAGCACTCTTTTAACCATTTAACAGAAGCAATCATTGAGCAATGCGGAACGTTATACAAACATACATACTGTGGTTCATCGTCCAGAACATGCAAATATACGGCTCATTTGGGTTATATGGGCTGTTGATAGTACAATGGCATTCTATCAAAAAACAGAGAATGCATCAAGGAAAAGCCCTGAAAAATCGGGACTTTTTGGTATTTTTGTAGTCTTGTCACCCAATACACCACAAAATATCACTATGAGTAATGATGCTCTCATCGAGAAGATAAAAAAGGCACTCCTTGTGTTACAGATCAGTAATTTTACTGCCGGTTTGGCTTTTTTTTCGGGGTATTTCCTTCAAGGCGATATGCTTTTTATCATTGCCGGAGCATGCATGATGATTGCCGTAATTGGTTTGCAAGCTTTGCGGAAAAGAATTTTTGCAAAATTGGAACAATGATCCACAGTTTTTTGAGTTAACGGATTCTTTCATGAACATAGCAGTGATTTGCGGTGGAATTTCACCCGAGAGAAATGTTTCACTTGTTGGCGGTTTGGCGGCAACAAATGCTTTGGAATCACTAGGACATTCCGTTAGAATTATAGATCCTGCTTTTGGATCGGATTGTATTCGAAACAAAGAGCAAATCTCGATTGACCCTTCTATTCTTCCTTCCAATGAAGTACTTTCACTTCCCAAACAGCGTTTGCTTGAGTGTGTAATGTCATCTGCATTTGACTCGATTGACATTGCATTTTTGCTCATTCATGGAACAAATGGAGAAGATGGGATTTTTCAAGCAATGCTTGAAGCACGAGGTATTCGCTATACAGGAAGCAAAGTTTTGGCAAGTGCATTGGCAATGGATAAGATTGCTTCGAAGATGATGATGTCAGCAATGAATATCATGACTCCTCCTTGGGCAATTGCGGTGAAGAGCAAAGGAGATTTTGAAGACACAGAACTATTGCAGGAAATTATAACGGACTTGGACGGAGCTCTTGTTATCAAGCCCAATAATCAGGGATCAACAGTTGGAATGACAATTCTCCACAACCCTGATATAGACTCGCTTCGCGAAGCACTAGTGGAAGCAGGAACATATGCTGATTCCATATTGATTGAATTGTACATTGAAGGAAGAGAACTAACAGTTGCAGTACTTGGCGATGAAGCATTGCCAGTAATTGAAATTGTACCTGAAGGAGGATTTTATGATTATAAACATAAATACACCAAAGGCGAAACTTCTTATCACTGTCCTGCCGACTTAAGTGAGGATGTCACTGAATTTGTTCAGAACCTTGCTATCTCAGCTCATAAAGTTTTGGGTTGCACAGCATATAGTCGAGTTGATTTCAGATTGGATGAAGAACAAGTTCCATATTGTCTTGAAGTCAATACAATTCCTGGATTCAGTTCAACCAGTTTGGTGCCAATGGCTGCCAAAGAGCATGGGATTGAGTTTCCTGAGCTTTGTGAACGCATCATTGCATTGTCTTGATGGCTGCCAAGCAATCACATACTGATCAAAAGTCTAAAGAAGCTCCAATAGTGAGCAAGACAAGAAAATTTCTCAATAGAGTTTCATTATTGGTCATTCTCATTTTGGGAGCCGGAGGCACGGCGGTTTACATCAGAAATGTGATGCGAGTGAACAAAATGTTGAATGAAGTGCGCGCTCTTGAAAAAACACGCGATTCATTGATTTCTGTGAATCAACAATTAAAAACAAAAGTTCTAGACATGCAATCAGCGCCACGTATAACAGAATTAGCAAAACAACGATTGGGCATGATTCCCAATCCAAAAGCTCCAACAAGCTTGACACCTTGAATATTTACGTTTTTTCACAATAGATTTACCATGAATAAACAAATAGTCACATTAATCAAAGGCGATGGTATTGGACCGGAAATTTCTCATGCTGTGCAAACAATTTTTTCTGCAGCTAATGTCCCAATCTCATGGGAAGAAGCTGATGCCGGTTTGTATTGCATAGAGAAATATGGAAATGGAATTCCGCAAGAAACACTTGATTCTATCATCAGAAATAAAGTTGCTTTGAAGGCACCAACCACAACTCCAATTGGTGGTGGACACAAAAGCATAAATGTGACCATTCGCAAATCACTTGATCTATTTGCAAATGTGCGTCCATCAAAATCGTTGCCCGGAATTAAAACCCGTTTTGACAATGTGGATTTGATTATTGTTCGTGAAAATCTAGAAGATACCTATGGTGGTATTGAGCATATGCAAACACCTGAAGTTGCTCAATGTCTGCGTTTGATTACAAGGTCAGGTTCACGTAATGCTGCTAGATATGCATTTGAAATGGCAAAACTTAGCGGTCGCAAACGAGTTACTTGCGTGCATAAAGCAAATATTCAAAAAATCACTGATGGATTATTTCTTCGTTCATTTGAAGAAGTTGCAAGTGATTATCCGCAGATTCAGCATGATGATATTCTGATTGATAATTTGTGCATGCAATTGGTAACCAAACCCGAACAATTTGATGTTTTGCTATTACCAAATTTGTTTGGTGATATTGCCAGTGATTTATGCGCAGGTCTTGTTGGTGGACTTGGTGTTGCGCCTGGTGGAAATATCGGACAAGATTCCGCAGTGTTTGAAGCAGTTCATGGATCGGCACCTGATATTGCAGGTAAAGGACTTGCAAATCCAACTGCAATTTTGCTCTCAGGATTGCAAATGCTTCGCTATCTTGGTTTGAATGGGTATGCACAAAGAATAGAAGATGCTCTTCAGGAAACATTGCAGGCAGGAGTAAAGACAGGCGATCTTGGTGGGAAGGCAACAACACAAGAATTCACTGATGCAATTTGCTCAAGAATTGCACCTGAGGATTCCTCAACTGCAACTGAACAACCTACAAAAATCATTATTGCGCGCGAACCACTCACAAAAGAGAAGCAAGATTGGAATATTCACGGCATCGATGTATTTGTTCGATCCAAAACAGGTGCAATACCAGCATTACCAGAGACAGTAGGCTCTTTCAAATTAGCCATGATTTCAAATCGTGGTACAAAAATTTATCCAGGGAATGCCCCCGACATCTTGATGGTTGATCACTATCGTTGTCGTTTTTATGCAGAAAAGCCCGTGCAGCGCGAAGATATCATTGCAATGCTTACTGCATTTCCTAAAGAGTATCCATGGATGCATGTGGAAATTCTTCACAAAGAGGGTGAAAACACACTCTTTTCGAAAGCGCAGGGAGAATGATACCGAAATTCAATGTAAAGATTTCCTGAAATTGAATTCTCATTGGAGTTTTCTATCTTTGCCGGTGCTTAGTTTTACTTATAAACAATAGTATGTTCTGGAGAACCTTCGATCATGAATATAAACAAACTCTTTTCAGTCAAAGGACTTACCTTAATAGCGTTATCAATTTTTTTACTCGGTTGTGGTGAAAAATCGAAAGGTCCTGAACCATTGGGTGCCCTGAAGGAATATGTCGATCCTGCTACATCATTTAAAGTTCAATATCCTCAAAACTGGAAAGAGATTCAAAAAGAATCAGGGAGAAGATTCATGGCTTTTCCTGGTAGAGATGCAAGCGAAGCTTTTAGAAAAGTATATGCAATGCCCGGAGAAGTGAATCATTCTGCAGCGCAAATCGCAGTATTTCTACAGCCATTGCGTGGAAGAATTCTCGATTCAGTCGTGTTGGATAATATGACTGATATGATTAATGATTCTCTTTACACTGAAAAAAGAAGAACAACAATTGCTGGACTGCCCGCATATCGTTTGCGTTATAGATATAATCTTGCTGATGGTTTATATGAAGGTGAGAAGTATATCATTGTAAAAGATACTGCTTATGCAACTGTCTTGGAATTCAGTGCTTTCACCGATTCCTATTCTTTTTATAAACCAACTTTCGACAATATTGCAAAGAACTTCATACCTGCTTCAAATCCTATAGAGAAAAAACCTGATACATTAATTCAAAATGCAGAAGCGGCACCACCATCACCGACAAATCGTATCGTGAATGGAACAGGGTTCGCAATTTCTATTCCGGACAATTTCAATGGTGTTCGCACACAGAATTCCGGAACAATATATTCTGTAAGCTTCCAAGGCGATCGCCTTGATTGTACAATTCAGGTTGATGTTATCGATGCATCAAAACAAAAGAATCTTGCAAAGATCGTTGAGGATAATAAAAAAGCATATGGTGCTGCAAATGCTTCCAAAACTTCTCTGGGAGGAGTTGAAGCTTATTATATGAATTACTCTTTTGGTGGCAATGTTCAAAGTCGAGTATATTTTGCGATCAAAGGTGATAAGATGTTCCGCGTGACAATGAATTATTTCATCCCCAAACAGGATGTCTATAAATCCGTATTTGAAAAGAGCATCAGCACATTTCGCATGATGTGATGAAATTTGATCAATGCATAAGGCACTTCGGCATGAGGCGAAGTGCCTTTGTTTTTTGAAGTCAAGATGATTGAAGCGCATGAAGGAATTTTGAATTGGTTTGCACGGGAAGCTCGGAGTTTTCCCTGGAGATATGATAATCCAGAACCATATCATGTACTCATTTCTGAATACATGTTACAGCAAACGCAAACTACAAGAATTGCAGAACGTTTTCCGGAATTCATATCACAATTTCCTGATATAGAGCATCTGGGAAAAGCAACTAATCAAGAGATTATTCTTGCATGGCAAGGATTAGGTTATAATAATAGAGCACTTCGTTTGAGAGATTGTGCTCGCCAGATTATAACTTTGCATAAAGGAGTGATTCCTCATGATTATGATGCACTCATTGCATTGAGTGGAATTGGCCCATATACTGCTTCGGCAATACTATCATTTGCATATGGTGAAGATGTACCTGTCATTGATGTAAATATTTACAGAATTTATGCTCGTGTACTTGGAAATAGTGATCCAATAGATGCAAATAAAAGCATGATAACATCATTTGCAGAAAGTGCATTTCCCAAAGGACATTCTTCAGCATGGCATCAAGCTATGATGGATATCGGAGCAAGATGGTGTAAGGCAAATCAAGCACTATGCACAGACTGTCCATTGCAAACTCATTGCAAGTCTGCATTTAATGTGCAGATGATCACAAAGAAAAAAGAAAAGAAAGAACCTTCACACAGAAATATACCAAACAGAATCTGGCGTGGAAAAACTGTAGAACATCTTCGAAATTGTTCTTCATTTTCAGAAAAGAAAGAGATATTGTTAAGCATAATCCTTTCTGATTATGCCAATAAAGAAGATACTCAATGGTTTGAGGATATAATTATTCCCGCCTTGGTGAGAGATCGCTTGATTGAGTATGATATAGAATCAGACATTATTTCAATTGCATCTTAATTCAACAAAGAGCATGTTCAAAATAAAAGGTCCAATAGAATCATCTTTGCATAAAACTGCATTTTGGCTTGTAACAATGACATGTCTTATCATTGGCATTTTGCTCTATGCCATGGGAAGTTCTATGCAAGCTTTTCCACTATTGTTTCTGATGTGGATAGGGACAAATATTGTGCTATGGTTGATGATTCGAATTATCATTCATTTGGGAATTGTTCAACCTTTGCGCGATTTATTAGCATCCATGAACAGTTTTATTGGTGGTATTTCAACTGCCAGAGTTGATTCTTCCAATATTACATCTTTTGAAATCAAGGAATTGGCGGATGCATTTAATGGTCTTGCTGAAAAATCATCAAAAGATATTTCAGAACTAAAAAAACTAGAGCAAGTCCGCAGTCAATTTCTCGGAAATGTTTCGCATGAATTGAGAACGCCAATCTTTTCTATTCAGGGGTATCTCGAAACATTGTTGGACGGCGCTTTGGAAGATCCTGCGGTAAGAAGAAAATTTATTGAACGTTCACATGCTAATGCTGTAAGACTAAATCTGCTATTGTCTGATTTGATTGATATATCAAAGATTGAGTCAGGCGAAATGAGAATGAGCTATCGTTATTTCAATATAGTTGAAATGATTCAAGATGTACTTCATTCTTTAGAATATCAAGCACAACAATATAAGGTTGAACTTATAACTGCATTTGATCAAGATGAAGTTTCTGTCTATGGAGATAAAGAGCGTCTGTCACAAGCGCTGACAAATCTCGTAGAAAATGCAATGAAATATAATAAACCCGGTGGAAGTGTGACAGTCGAGTTACGACTAAATACGTCCATTGTCAATATCTCTGTAAAAGATACAGGAATTGGTATTGCAGAGGAACATAAAGATCGAATATTTGAGCGTTTTTATAGAGTTGACAAAGATAGATCGAGATCGGTCGGGGGAACAGGATTGGGTCTTGCAATCGTTAAGCATATTTTGGAAGCACATCAAACCTCACCAATGGTAGAAAGTGTGCCGGGGGAAGGAACTAGCATCTCTTTCTCATTGAAGATATGATGTGCACAAAATTGATTGTCTATTTCATGATTGTAATTTGTAATTTTGTTGTCTGTTCACCATTCAATTTGGATTAGAATTTATGTCAAATACTGAAGCTTCCACTCTTCACTTTCACCTTTCTGAAGAAGTTCAAGCAATAAAAGATGTTGCGGGATCATTTGCCGACAATGAAATAGCACCTCATGTTCTTCATTTTGATGAAACACAAGAATTTCCTCTTGAAATTTTCAAAAAATTGGGTGATCTTGGTTTTTTGGGAATACTTGTTCCTACTGAGTATGGTGGAAGTGGATTGGGTTATCAGGAATATTCAGTGATTGTTGAAGAAATTGCAAGAATATGTCCTGCCATTGCACTCGGTGTTGCAGCTCATAATGGACTATGCACCAATCACATATTGAAATTCGCACATGAAGAAGTAAAACAGAAATATATTCCAAGATTAGCTGCCGGAGAAACACTTGGCGCATGGGGTTTAACTGAACCAGGCGCAGGTAGTGATGCAGGAGGAACTCGCACAACTGCTGTCAAAGATGGAGACCATTATATCATCAATGGCTCCAAAAATTTTATCACTCATGGAAATGTAGGTGATATTGCAGTGATTATGGCTGTGACTGATTCCACAAAGGGTAAACGCGGGATATCAGCATTTGCGATTGATAAATCAATGTCAGGTTTTTATGCATCCAAAAAAGAAAATAAGCTTGGCATGCGCTGTAGCGACACAGCTTCTTTGACATTTGACAATGTACGCGTACCCGCCTCCCATTTAATTGGAAATGAAGGCGAGGGTTTTGTTCAAGCATTGCAAATTCTTGATGGTGGTCGAATCTCCATTGCGGCACTTTCGGTTGGACTTGCTCAAGGCGCTTTGAATGCATCTTTGAAATATGCTGTTGAGCGCAAGCAATTCAATCAACGTTTGGCAGATATGCAAGCTATACAATTTAAGTTGGCAAAAATGGCTATGGATATTGAAGCTGCAAGACTTCTCACTTATAAGACAGCTTGGATGAAAGATAATGGTCAGAATATCACACTTGCAGCTTCGCAAGCTAAATTACATGCAAGCGAAATTGCAGTTCGAGTTGCTGAGGAGTCTGTTCAAATTCATGGCGGATATGGTTATATCAAAGAGTATCCCGTTGAGAAATACTATCGAGATGTGAAACTCCTTACGATAGGTGAGGGCACAAGCGAAGTGCAGAAACTTGTGATAGCTCGTCAATTATTGATGGATTAAAAAAAAGGCATTCACAAGAATGCCTTTTTTAGTTCTAAAAACTCTGAAGAAATATTTGATATTGTTGATACAATGCTTCATAATGATTTCCGGATATGGTAACAGATCCGGTAATGAACATTGAAGATCCAAATGTCACAAAACGAATAGTAAGTGAGCGTTCATCAAAATCAATCTGATGTGCTCCAAAATTCAAGTAATAACAAGATTGAATAGCAGATACAGCTGCCCATTTGACACCTTGTATCGAAGAAAATGATTCAGACAATGTAATGTGAAACTGAATCATGTTTTTATAGTCTACTTGATTATTATTTACATTGTGGCGTTCTTGAGAAACCGGATTGCCCAAAGTTGAAGTAGCATCGCTTAAATCAAAATAGAACCCCAATGTTTCAGGAATCTCATAGTGAAATGGTTTTGCTATGAAGTCTATGATACTGTCGAATTGCATGGATCTCCCCATAATATGATTGAACAAATTCACTCATCCATGTCATCGAAATCATCATTCTCCTCATCGTTCAGAAAATCAGGCAATTCAATATCATCAAGAGAATCTCTTTCAATTTTCTCCTGTATATTCCACTCTTCGCCTCTTAGTTTTAATGCAGTTTCCCAGCCTTCTGTTGTTACAATATACACAGGATATAAACTTGGCATCTTTCTTAACTCATCAAATCCTGCCTTTTCTCCAAGTTGGATAAATCCAAGTTTTTGCAAGCTATAAATGGAAAGCTTTGCATCAACAGGTTGTTCAAATAACTTTTTGAGCGTGCTTTCGAAAGGATAGACCGCTACAGCATCGCCGAATCCTTTGCTTTTGGAAATAAGCTCAAAAAGTACTGTTTGTTCTTGTTTATTCATAATGTTCCCCAAATTGATAATAATTATTGTTTCACTTTTTTACGTTGTTGCTCATGTTCTATCAAGTCAATGACTCTAAACGCTGCATCACCTGTTAAATGAAAGACCTTTGTACCAATCAAAACTGCTATTCGTTTTGCTTTTGGAACTTCTTCTTTGTCTTTTAGCAAATCAACATATCCCTTTATCTTATCTTTTGCCGATAAAAACAAAATCACTTTTCCATCATCATATTTCCAATCTTTGTTCTGGATCAAATAATTTTTATATGAAACAGGTTTATTCGTACTGATGTCTCTCAGTGAATAAATCTTTTGAACAGTAATATGTAACCTATCTGCAATTTCTTGAACTGTATACTCACCTTCGTTCAGTGTCTTCTTTTCTTCTCTTTCTCTCCGTCTCCTTTCTCTCTCGCTTGATTTATTCTCACCTGTTTTATTGTACTTTTTCCTCTTGCTCAATTTTGTAACTGATGATTGTCTAAATACAACTTCTGATCCATCCCAATACCAATCCTTTCCTTCTTCGAGGAGAGGTTCGAATTTGTAGGATTTAACAACATTCTCTTCGCTTGTTTTGATTTTTACAGATTGCCCTTTTCTAAACTGTAATAATCGAGGTGCAGAAATGTTGAACATTTCGCAAATCTCTTTTGAATTATATGTTTTACCTGACATAACACTTCACACTAAAAAGTTATACATTCTATTATTTCTCATGATCATTCTTGAACGAAATCTCATGTCTCTCAATTCGCGATTATAATGGTAGATGATATTTACATTATTATCTCTTTCAACCAATTGCCATACAATCAATCTAGATTCTGACCAGCATTTTCCATTCATTTTTCTTATGGTTTCAAATTTGGCAATCTGTTCTTGAGGAATTACATTTCCATAATGTTTTATGACTGTTTCCTCAAGGCTTGAATTATGGACTAGATTATCATGAATATACACTTCGCATTGAAGCAGCGGCAATACATGTTGAATCCAAAGTCCAGAGCAATTCGCACCTCCAAATCCATGACCATATCGAACATGGATTACATGACTTGTGACTGCTCTAATTGGAATGAGCAATTCAGAACATAATTGCTCATTATTACAAAATGCATAGAGAACCGGTTTGACAAAAGTTCCAAATGCGCTTTCAATCTGTACATTGAAAAAGAAGACGCTATTGAAATAATGCTGATTATCTTTATTCTCTTGATGAATTTCATAGGGCTGAAAATCAATTTTTCCAAGGTTCTCTATATTCATGAGTGTAACTCGAGTTCGGCCATCATCATGAATAATAGGGCTTCCTTTGTGAAAAAGTGCTTGTTCGAATACTCTGCTCATCAAGTTATAATCAGAAAACAAAAAAATGTCCGGTGGATGTGGATCTTTTCCTGTATCTGGCGGATGTTCGGCATAAAATGCCTCATCCAAAAAAAACAAAGGACGAAAGTCAGTGCCTGCTGACGGATACCATGCAATTCTTGCATCATGGTCAAGTCCGGCAATAAATGCCGAAAAGTGTTCATTTCCATGCTTTTCAAAAGCATGCAAAAGTCTTGTGGACATAGAAACCCCAATTGATTAAAAGTACATAACCCTGATAGATCACTTTGAAGATCGTACTGAGTATAGTTTTATACTCATTTCGTATATAAACGATACAAAGTTAATAAAATTTTATGAAATTAAAAATATTTTTAATCTAAAAAGTAGCCTAGTTCGCCTAATCTTTGTTTGAGTTTTGGGAGATCTACTCTATTGATGATAATGCGGAAGCCTTCGGCTCTTTTGGAGATGAGCTTTAACTCGGGGTCAGTTGCAAAGAGTTGTGCCAATTCGGATTGGTCTTTCAATTTAAAAACGAGCGAGGTTGGTTCGGGAATCAAAGCATTGGCTTTGTCGATCATGTCTTGGAAAAATTGTTCCCAATTTTCTGGAAGTTCTTGTCTGACGATTGTTCTAAACTGTTGAATTCTTTGTTGAATGTCACGAACAGTATGACACCCTTTGGTGAAGATAGTGGAATCAACTTGAAAAAACTGACCACTGATTCTACGAGCAAATTGCGTAAGTGCTAGTTGTCTATGTGCTGCGGTACCTCTTACTGTAATGATGAGTCTTTCGGCATCGAGAATATAGGGATCTTCTTCTTGTTGAGATTTTGTAATGAGTTGTTCTTGTTGCTTTCCCAAGAAAATAAGACCAAGTTCTGTTATACGTGCAAATGCCAGTCCATCCCAAGGTGATAGAAAAGAAAAGCCTTTTAATTGATAATGATGATTAGTTGGTTTATGGGCAAGAAAATCGAGCATTCCCAATGAGCCAAGAAGACCTATTATACCTCGAATCAAGGTAGGATAAATCGCTTCACGATAAATCAGAGGATCAACTGCTGGTTTATCATAAGTGGAAAGATTCAGATAAGCAGCGTCTTCTTTTGCCGGCAATTCAGGATAAAACGGGGGCAATAATTCATGAACAATGAGCGTGTCAATCAATGAATCTACATTGACCCATCCTTGAGATTGGAACAATTCAAGAAGATGTGGTATTCCTGCACAAATTGAAGTAAGATTGTTTTTGGTTTGATTATCAACCAAAAAATGAAGCAGATAATCTTTCAGTGGTAAAGAATTATTCACCAACATTTCATAGCAGGAACGCGTTACTTCAATACCGTTTCCACTTGCTATTGATTGTTCATCTTGACAATTCAACAATAACCAAATCAATCCTGATGTTTGAATAGTATCATATTCTCTTTGATCTGGATAGAGTTCCGGAATACTATACATTGAGATTAGTGACTTCGTCTTTTTTCTTTGTAAGGAACTCGGAGAGGTACATTCTTCAATGTAAAAATCAGTTTTTACTCTTGGAATCAAATCTTTGATGATTTCAGGCAAACGATGTTCCGATTCATATACACTCCAACCACTTTTCGGTGCTTTCGGTACATCAACTGATATGGTTGGATTGGATGAAATAGGTGATTTCATCACATCTCTGAAAGCTTGCTTCAACAGAGGAGGAAGATTGAACCACACATTTTGAAATTTCGGCACTTTTGATGTTTGCACTCTTCTTAAGAGCGGTGGTGTCAATTCATCAAGTGCTAGCAATGAATACTCCGGTTTTGCAATTGCCATTGAAGGCAATACAGAATCTTCTGAATATTGAATTGTTAGTATATCATCCGCTTGTTTTGATGACGATTGGATTGCAAGACAGGGCCCTCTCCATACGACTGTTTCTATAATGTCATATACAGGTTTATGCAAATAATCGAGTAATGCCATTGAAAGTTCTACATTGGAAACAATGGCTGCATAGAGCATAGCTATTTCAATTTTCTCAGGGATCTCTGATTGCTTGGCAAGATCAATGAATTGTTTCAATGCAGGATGAGAAGAATGGATCAATACTTGACCGCGAAGATATTCGCCATAGGCCATCGAAAGTTCGGCATGACTATAATGATCGCATATGTCTTGTACGAGAGGCGACAAATCATCTTGTATGATCATTTGTGTCTCCATCGCCTAGTATATATTCTATATCTTCTTCAGTTAGAGATTTCAATGAACCACCATCTGTTGAAATGATTGCATCGAATAATTCGCGTTTACGGTCTTGTAGCTTGAGGATTTTTTCTTCAATCGAACCACGGGCTATTAGTTTATAGCTTAATACAGTATGTTCTTGACCGATTCGATGAGATCTATCAATTGCTTGATTTTCAGCTGCAATATTCCACCATGGATCATATAAAAAGATCATGTCTGCCGCAGTAAGATTCAAGCCAAGACCCCCCGTTTTCAATGTCATGACAAATGCTTTGATTGATTCATCCTTTTGAAATTTCTCAACGATAGTTTGTCTGTTTGTTGAAGAACCTGTCATTACAACATAACCTATGCCTTCTTTTGTGAGCTCTTCCTCAATTGTATTGACGGCACCAACATAATTGGAAAATATCAAGACTTTATGTCCATTGGCAACAGCATCGATAACATGTTCCATAAGCACTTCTCTTTTGGGAGAAATGATTGTTCCTTCAGTCTTTACTTCCGGACAAGATGAAATCTGACGGAGATCGCTCAATGCTTGCAAGATGTGGAATTGAGATTTCTGTAACCCTTCAGTTTGAATTTCTTCACGAATGGTTTGATAATAGAAATTGCGTCTTTGTTCATAATAAGATTTCTGCTCGGGTGACATCTCTACATATACTGTTTGTTCTATGCGGTCCGGCAATTCTTTTGCAACTTCTTTTTTGAGTCGACGCAAAATGAATGGGTAAATCTTTCTCCTCAATTCAGATGCAACCTCTTTGCTATTTTCCCTTTGAATCGGAGTTGCATACATTCTCGCAAACTCATCCGGTCCTCCAAACATAGAAGGATTCAAAAAGCGGAATAAAGCATACAATTCGCCGATATTATTTTCAATTGGTGTACCTGATAATGCGAATCTACATTCTGAGCGCAAGAGTAGAGCAGATCTGGCAGTGCGAGAATTTAAATTCTTGATGTTTTGTGATTCATCAAGTACAACCATGTGAAATTCTTGTTCGCGAAGTGCCTCAATGTCATTCCTTAATACTGAGTATGTAGTAAGAATGACATCGGAATCAGTGGCTAAATCCCAATCTCTATTTCCACCATAATAGGTATAGGTTGAAATTTGTGGTGCAAACTTTTGAATTTCTTGTTCCCAGTTAAACAATAAGCTTTTGGGCATGATGATCAGAGATTGCTTTTTTTCACCGGGATATATGGATGCAAGCAATGTGATTGTTTGTAAGGTTTTACCCAATCCCATATCATCGGCCAAACATCCACCAAGTCTATGATCATGAAGATATCGCATCCACTTGAAGCCCAATTCTTGATAATTACGCAGACTTGACTTTAGAGTAGGTAATGGAATATCGCGATCCTGATATGTTGAAAAACCTCGGAAGATAGATCTTGCTGTTGGAAATGCCTTTTCAGCTGCATTTTCATCAAGCAATTCTTCAATGATGGGTAAATCAAAAAATGAAATGCGAGCTTTCTTTTTTGATTTATGGAATATGCGTTCAAGTTTTCTCATGAAATCTGCATTTGGCAGCGCTTGAGTTCCATCAGACAATTGAACATAACCATGATTTTTGAACATGGCCAATGCATCAAACACTGTAAAGTGTTCTTCATCTATTACTATCCCAACATCACCTTCGAGAAAATCGATTCCATGACTGAGTGATACAGAAAGTGTGGGCGTAACCGATTTAATTCTATATGTTTTTAAATTCTCAGAACCATAAACGATGAAATTCTGAACAATATGTTCCAATTCTTTACGAATGAATTCTCTTGCCAATTCCTCTTGTATGATGAAGAGTGTACCATCAACTATAAAATCAGAAGAAGTCCGAGCAAGCTTTTTGATTTGTGTCAATTTCTTTGTTAGCTCTTCAACAAGCGGTGCAATATCTTTGTCTTGAATGCGAGAAATCAATACTCTTTTTTCGGCAGGATTCACTGATACATATCGTTGAATGTCAAATTCTTCAATAAGTGTTGGTTCGGTTTCAGGAATTGATTGAGACAATCGTAAATACAGGGTATTGTCTGCATCAATCTTTTCAATGAACGCACATTGTTGTGTGGCAAGTGCTTCACCCTCTTCAACGATATAATCAGCATATCGAATTTGAATTCCGGGATAAGTGCTCATCAACAGAGAGAGATATTTTTCCAATTCATGTGGGAAGACAAATGTTTGGAATAAACGCAATGACTGTGCTTTTCCACCCAATGGTTTTATGTCAATTAAAGTCCCTTGAGCATATACACATGTTTCTGTGATTGCCATGATTGGGCTGATAATATCATGATTGTACTCAACCGCAAATGTAGTTTCCAATTGAGGTTCTGCTTCTTGAATCGTGATGATTACTTTTCCAAGTTGCTCATTGTCTGCAAATTGAATTGGGCGCATCGCTGCATCAACCACATTTGGACAATTCCGCAATTGCCATAATATCGCCTCATTATCTGCGAGATATAATCTGCCAGAAGGTTTTTCCCAATCAATTTGAAATGCAGTACGAAGTTTGATGGCATCAATTAACTGTAAAATATCTCGAACAGATCCCGAATATCCTCTTGGATCCGGTTCAATATCTCTTCTGCTATCATCAATGATGCGCAGATATGCTCCATGTTCATCAACATTGATTTGAAAATACAATTGTGTTGGAGTTTCCCGCTTGGAACCGTTGGAAACTGACCGCCTTTTCATGGCTTGATATAAGGGAGATGTATTGTCCATATCTTTTGGCATTGTTATTGCAGTCCCATAAATCATATGTTATTGATTTATAGGTTTTATCATGAGTTCAGCATTAATCGTCAAAGCCGTACCAAGCTTTGGAGATGTTTGTGATGCCGATTATCGATTTATCAGTGAGCGTGGAACATTGCTGACAGAAATTGAGCATGCTTGTAAGGATATGTTACATGCTATTTCCACAACTCAGGGCATTTCTTCTCATACATTGATTTGCACGCGCAATGAGCAGGGTGATTATACCGCTGAAATCATTGATATGAATGCATCTGAAAATGTATTTGAAGTATTGCCTTTCTAATCACACACCTCGCATTGCCGGATCCCAAATAAATTTGTGCATTTGCAATTGCATCCGCACATCCAAAGCATCTTCTAGAATCCATTCAGCTAGTGTCTTGAAGGGAAGTGCATCAAACACGCAAGACATCAACACTGCACCACATACATGTGTGAGATCGTATTCTTCAATGAGTTCTTTGGCCCATTCATAATCTGATCTTGAGGCCAATACGAATTTTACTTCATCCAATCTTGTGAGTATGTTCAAGTTTGCAAGATGATTCAATGAGCTCATTTTTGAATCAGGACATTTCACATCCATTATGCGTATAACTCTTGGATCTATATGTGAAATATCAATATGTCCGCCCGTTTCAATTGCAACTGTATAACCTTGATCACAGAAATGACTCATAAGGCCATGAACCGCAATTTGTTCCAAAGGTTCGCCGCCTGTAAATTCAATGAAATTGCAATTGAATGTCATGACTTGATCTATGATCTCTTTGCCGGTCATTGGTATTCCACCCGATCTTTTGTCAAGCGCATACGGAGTATCACACCATGAACATCGTAAAGAACAACCATGTAGTCTGATGAATGCACAGCGTTCTCCTGCCCTTAACCCTTCACCTTGGATCGAGTGAAATATTTCACTGACCAAAAATTCAGCTTCAAGTGGATTGACTGCGTTTACTAGTAGATCATCAGGTTGTGTAAATTTCGGCATCGATATTACT
>RGCF01000121.1 GCA_009919265.1 Bacteroidota bacterium
TGTATAGCAAGGCTTACTGGGAAGGTGTCAGAGAAAGGCAAAGGGAATATAGAATTAAAATGTCGAATCAATCTTCTTAACCATGACTACAGTCTTATTTGTAATAGGCAGAACTCTTTTTTCACCAAAATCACTAACCGGCTCAAATGTATTTTTAGGATCTGCAATTGCTTCTTCTTTGGATGGTAATAAGGAACCAATGGATTCTATGAGATGAATAGCCAAATCTCTGCGCCCTAGAATTTCACAGATCATTAAGGCTGCGTTAATAGCTAATAAGGTCTGAGATGTACATGTCTGAACAACTATACATTGCCCTTCCTGTAGGGACTTCTCGCCATTTGCAGATGGAACTGTTCTAGATACCCATAGTCTATGTATCTTACCAGTATATTCGGGCATCCGTGCTAAAATCCTAGCACAGCAATCTAGAAATTGTGAAACTTCTCTTTGATTAGTCAGAAGCTTCCATTTTTCTTGCAATAGAAACACATGCTGTTCGCCATCAGGTTTCTTAATTTGTATCATATGATCAACACCATTCAAACTTTGTTCCTTGAAATGATCTCGAATCTCTTGCTCACCCTTGATTTCAAAAGTCCATCCGTCTTCTAAATTATATTTGATTTCTTCTAAGACATACTGTATTCTACGCTCAAATGCAAAGCCTTTCTCGGAAGCAGAAGTTTCAGTCATTTACTTTAGATTATATTTTACACCTTAAATCTTAAAGTATTCATTTGAAAATCATTGAAGAGTTAGATCAAAAATTGAAAGAGGGAGGCTTAAACTTTTCTGGTACAAATGTCTACGATAAATGATTTCCTTGAATCTGCATGGTCTCAAGAGCATATACTTCCCGATAAAGGTATTTCATCTTGTCCTTCATGTTCTTCAAGGTTTGAAGAATGGGAACATGGTGATGTTAGTACATGTATATCTTGCGGGACCGTTATTAATAGATGTCTTGACTTGACAGCTGAATATCGTTATTTTAGCCAAGATGACAGGGGTGGTGGTGACCCCTGTCGTGTTGGCGCACCCCAGGATAATCGATTTCCTGAATCAAGCCTGGGTACTGTGATTTTACCAACACAATCAGGTGGATCTGCAAATTGTAGATGGTCTATGAATAAGATTAGACGATATCATACATGGAACATGTTGCCATACAAGGAGCGTAATCTGCTTCATGTCTTTGAGTCTCTCCAAATTACCGCGGCAAATCAGGGACTTGATACGGGTGTTCTAGATTTATCCAAAGAATACTATGTTGCGTTGACAGCTAATTGTCAGAAGCGCGGTCTCTCTCGTTCTGCTATCTTAGCAAGCTGTGTCTTCTCAGCCTTGAAACAAGTTGGTCAACCAAGGAAACCCAAGGATATTGCGGATATGTTCAATATCAAGACGAGTGACTTTACGAAGGCATTCAAATATGTTCAGGAAGTATTAGCGCTAGCACATCAAAAGGGTAACTTGAAGGGCTTCTCCGGCTCTCCGTCAGCTATTCAGTCGACGAGAGCTTCGCATTATATCGCTCATCCTCTATCAAAGTTGCCTCTCAAGCGTTCCGAGTTCGCAATAGTGCTAGCATTATCAACAAAAATAGCAGATATTTCAGAAGATATGTCTCTATGTGCCGAGCATATGCCACCTTCTCTAGCAGCAGCAGCTTTAGCAGAAGCAGTTCGGTTGAAGGGATACAAGGATATTTCCATGGAAACGATTGCTGGACTATGTGATGTGTCTTCAGGGACCTTACTGAAATGCTGGAAGCGCATTGATGAAACAAGAAAGCAATGGTCTGAAGAATGCGGCATTGAGCCAACAGAAACTATTGCGGTAAAGTAGTATGGGCAATAGCTTGTCTTTGTCTGGGTCAAAAGAAATTACAGGAGAACAATTGCAATTAAGTTCTAAAGAAATATCTATAATGTCCAATGAGCTTTTCAAATTCATGTATTCTACATGGAAGCCAAAGGATGTATGGGATATTGCAGAACATCCTGATAAATATGTAATTGCCATTTCTGACATGATAACAACACAATTCCACGTTCTAGGATATAAGACAAAAGATAAACGGATGGGTGAAATTTACTTTAGAAAGTGGGATGATCTAGAACCTCCTATGGGGTCTGATACCGATTTGAGTGCAGCTAACGCAAGAAATGACAAAAGTTTAACAAATATTCGAGATGAGGTTGTAGCCAGAAAATTAAAGAAGGAAATTTCTGATAGAAAGAAAACAAGACGCACACGGGCTCAAGCTGGATTTCCTATTCAAAAGCAGAATGCTGAGATTATTGCGTTCTATTTTGTTCGTATTTTCCAGATCTTGGGAGCAATGTTATTAGTTGTAAAGGATATTGAATTGCCTGCATACGATAAACAAACTGGAGAGCCAGTAAGTTCAAGTAGAGTAAATGAGACAAGAGAGTTTGCAAGGCAACTCTATCCTTCACAAGTGGGTATATCTGGTTTCAAGACACCTATGTCTATAGATGACAGAAAAAAACTAGAATATGCTGAAGCTGCCCTAAGACTTTCAAAGGAAAAGCGGGATAGTGCTGTATCAGTTACCACTCAGACAAATAGTATAGCTAAACCACTTGTAAATAAAGGGACACAGGCTGGTGGTGGTAACTTTGATATAAAGTTAGCTCTAGGACCCTATGAATTTTTGAGATACTATCTAAGAAAAATCAACGACAATGATCGTCTCGATTTTAAGAATAATGGAATATCTGACCCTGGACAGAATGTATATATGTTTGATAAGTCACGACTACTTTTTTTCAAGTATAACAGAGCTCCAGCTGAAGCAGATAAGATAGACTTGAAGAATGGAGTAGAACAGGAAATTGGCTTACCTGTAAAGGAAAACGGCAAGGTTGAGATTAAATTCATTACTATTACAGTAACTAAGTTAACATTCAGTTTAAAAACTGGTAGCATAGTAAATGAACTACGAGGATATATTGCACCTTCTGGTCGTGGAGACAGTAAAAAAGAAGTATTTCCAACTGACATAACTATCTCATATGAAAAGCAGAGTAGGGAGAAACCTTCAACTGTGACAATGAAGAGAATTGATACATCAAGTTCACTTGAGATAGGCATACCCTATCAGATATATGAGGCTGATAATAATTTATTGGATGCTTACAGAGGTAGACTTGACCCCAAGGATGATTTTATAGAGTTTTTAGAAATGATTACTCTAGCATATTTGAGAAGAAAATATAATGGGATAACTCTTCTCCAATTAAAAACAAAGTCAGAAGCAGGTGAAGATGAATCAGAAGGATCTAGTTTAGAAGGTAGTAGCAAGTTTAGCTTGAAGGAACCATCTAATAAATCATTAAAAGATGTATTTAGTGCTATGAATAAAAAGGAAGAGTACAGACCCCACTGTGTAGCAAGAGCCTTACAACTCCTTGATTCTGCGTCATTGAGTAATAACTTTGCCAATGGCTATGGAAGTTCAAGAATATGTATGACATCCCTTGGAAAGGCAGTTGGTCAGACAAATCTGTCTGAATATATTCCCACAAAATCCCTTGGACAATTATATGGAAAAGTGAACCCTACAGATTATATGAATTCTATGAAGGTCCTTGCTGCATTTGTTCAGAAAAGTTCAACAGGTGCACCTGTAAGTCTAGATGACGTATCTAATTTCCCAGGTGAGAAGGATGACTTGTTAGCTGCTATCCAGCGTCTAACAAAAGCATTTAATATTATATATTCTGATCAAAAGGGTTTTGCGGATATCAAGAATGATATACCAGTTGAATGCACAACTGAGAAGGGTAAGGAACTTAAGATTGATAGGGCTTCTCAGGAATTCCGTGATATGAAGTCAGCATCTCAGCAGCTTCTTGCATATCACTTGAAATCTATTATTGAAATATCTAAGTTTTTGAAAAAGATCTTTAATATATCCCAGCGTGGAGATGGAAGTTGGGCGGTGGAGGGTCCCAAGATAGAGCTTTTATTTGCTGGATATGAGACACTTGATATGTTAACTAATCAAGCAAGGGCAATCTTAATTGATTACTATGCTGGATGTGAGGAAATATACCAAAGAGGTCTAACTAAGTGGAAGGACACACGCAAGACAGCAGCAGATGCTTCAAAGGCTAAGGCGCCTGTAGATGCTGCTGTTATACCAAGTGCTACTAGTGTTGTACCAGCTGATATCAAGGTTACTCAAGCTGATCAATCTGTAAAACCAATTCTTAAGAATGCTGGTGTTTAAAGTATAGAATTATCTGGCCTTGTTGCCAACCATTTCCCTGGCGTCCATCTGAATGCATACATAGAAACAAGAGTGTCTGTTTGCCAGCCTTTCTCGTTTTTTACTAAACAGTCAGCCGTAACAAAGACCCAGCATTCTGGTAGATCATTGTCTAACGTTTCTTCCCAGGCATCTAAGCCATGCTTTTTGTAAAGACCCTCCACTCGTATCATTGGTATTCCAGTGGTCCTCTCAACTTCGTGATAAGGATAGACTATAATCCCCGTATCTTCAGACATTTGTTTAATTTCCTTGGACCCAGCCTTTCTACATTTCAAATAGGTAGCGTAAATGGGAACATGAGGTAAGGGCAATGGTATCCCTTCTTTCAAGAATACATGTGCTTTTCTTCCTATTCTGTAAGTAACTAAGTCAAGGGTTTCTAGAAGTGCCGATCCTAGACCCTTAGATCTCCATAAGGGATGCACGCAGTACCAATCAACAATACCCCATGGATATGGTTTTCCACAACCCGTTAGAGAACTAGGATACGGAGCTTTTATGAGAAAACTTGAGACACATCCTCGAATAGTTCCCTTTACATCTTTTACCACAATCCAAATAGCGTGATTATCAAGATAAGTTGAACGTATCCATTCAGGTGTTACATCAGCCTTTGTCTTTGAAGATGGGTCCTCAAACCATTCATTCAGAAGTTTCGCAATACCCGAAGCATCCTTGAATTTTGAGACTGAAATTTTACAGTTTCCAGGGTTGAGATTAGATGGAATTTGAGGGATTTCTAGGTCAAGCAGTGTAACATCAGATTGTTTTACAAAGTTACTAAATTGTGTCCAGAGAGGCACCTTACCCTTCCAGAACATTTGCTTTACTAATAAAATTGAAATATGACGGTTTAACTATTACGCAACACCGGATATATAGTAGAATGAGTCATCTTGAATTTGACATGAATATGCTTCTTAATATGCTCAATGAGGGCACTGATAAGAAAATCATACCTGAGCCTGAGAAAGCAGATGCTGCAAAGGAGCCAATAAAACCTATAGAAGCAGTTAAGCCTAAGCGCTGTCAACACGATGGTTGTAAGGTCAAACTCACGTTAGCAGATTTTGCATGTCGGTGTAAGTCATTCTATTGCTCTCAGCATCGCTTTGCAGAGCTCCATAAATGTACTTTCGATTACAAGACAATTGGAAAGGAAGTTCTTGCAAAGCAGATGGTTGAAGTAAAAGGAAATAAGCTTGATCGGGTTTAATAAAAAATTGATTATTTCTCACGATTTATTTTTTTATAATGGCAACGATGTATGAATGTATTCAAGATGCTGATGTAGATCCTAAATATTCTTATCTTGTCGAAGATATTATACGAGATAAGGAGTCAGATGGAAAATTAAATTACTTTGCTCCTTCAAATTCTACATCGTATGATATTATTCTGGCAAAACTAAAAGCAAAAGAAGATGTATTGAACAAGGCTATTACAGAAAATCAATCTCGTATGGATAAAGTTATAGAAAGTTTGAGTAAGGGTTCTAAGGGTAAGTTGAAGAAAAATATTCTGTCGCTATTAGAAGCAGAATGTATTTCATTACAAGAACAGTATGTAAATATGAAAAGTTCTCTTAATACTATTAGCCATCTTATTAATAAATGTGAAATCAATCAGTATGCAGAGACACAGTATATGAGTAGAATGAGAATTCTAAGAAACAAGTATTTAGTTGACAGTGATTTAGTCTTTCTAGAGAAAGGTGTAAGCTGGGTTATCGGATATACAGATAAGATACGAGTTCCACTTGATCTAAAGAGTCTTCCAAAGTGCTAAGACCATACAAGAAGCAGATCCTCCTGCTAAATGAAATTGATCCACATTTATTTCTTCAACCTTCATTTTTGTTCCATTATACATCCAACTTCTACAATCGGGTAACCTCGGAATGAGTAGATGTTTTTCATCTAGCCATACCGAATTACATGCATATAAGTATTTGAGAGGAACATGTAAAGTTTTATCTTTTCCAAAATGATTTCTAATTTCTTTTCTAGAAGCTGCTGAAAAAGAAGACTCGTGAAGTAATATACGATCATTTGGTAAAGGTAGAAAGCATAAATCTAAATGATATGTCTTTTTTTCTACCAGTTGTAAACTATGTATAGTAGGAGGTATCCAATTGGCTTCTATGGCTTCTTTTAAGATAGCATCTTTGACTGCTTGAATTCCCGCCCTAGTAGTGCGTCCTGCGCCGTAGCATAACCATAAGTCTTTACCATTATGAGACCATCTGGAATCTCCTTGACCTTCATAGTAAAGACCTTCTTCTTCAGGCAATGAAATAACCTTGTATCCTAAGATATGCCTGAGATAAGCACCACACCTTGCTTCTTCTCCTCTTCTTTCAGGATTAGCATAGCGTGCTAAGATAGCAACCTTGGTAGGCCACCCTCTCAGAATTAGGGCAGAATTTGAGACAAATACTAAATCAGGGAATTTACCTTGAGGGTCAGCCTTCGTTGCATCCAAAATATGAACTGGTATCTTATGTTTAATAAAGTGTGACTTTAGTTTATCAAACTGCTCCATGGCTTTCTTTTTGTCAACCACAGAAGCCTTGTTTGTAAGAGGATTAATAGCATAGTTTATATCGTAAAAATCAGGTGATGCTAAAACTACTGAGTCCATCTTACTAGTTTTTAGAAAAAAATTGAACAGGCAATGCTAGACATAGAAGGTATGTCAAGTCTCTGCTTGAAACGTATTACAAATGAAATTAGAGATTTGCCAGGCTGGACTTCTAATATATGGACTGCAAGGCCAGGTAATGGATATGATTTGATGAATTGGGAAGCTATAATTCATAATTTAGATGACCCTAGACACAGAGGAAAGAAGTATAGACTGCTCATTGAAATTCCAGGCGAATATCCTTTCGTGCCTCCAAGGGTTCGGTTCATAGACCATGTGAAGTGTGAGAATGTATTTTACGACGGAGAAATCTGTATTGACATTCTAAAAGAGGCATGGTCGCCTAACATTACTATGTGGGTATTATTAGACTCGATTTGCAGTGTTCTTACTGATAAGCCCGTAACTGGACTTGTTAATAAGGTTCGCACTTTGTCAGAGATGGTTCAAAATAATATGTTATCGTTAGTGTAAATCGGATTCTGTTAAATTATATATTTCTCTTCTAACAATTTTAGGATAGACATTTTTCCAGTAATACTCATCTCTTTCTGTAGGAACGTGAGATGTGCTTAGTTGCACCATTGTTCCAGGGCTTGTTCCAAATCCATCGTATCTCTTGAATGTGATTAATACTATAACCGTCAATGTAAAAAGAAGGCAAAGGGACCACTTCATTCTACTCAGGTCTGTTAAAATGTCCAATATACATTGGAACTAAATTCGGAGACCAGCGACCCATGAGCTTTGTCTTATTTCATACGCGCAAAGAACTTCGGGTGTTCCTTGAGCCACTTGAACCAGTTGAGACCCCGTTGAATAGATTTTACTGGTGTTTGAGCTCTGAAAATATGATAATGGAAATATGTATTAGGCTTGAAGTCGGGTTCAATCGCTTGCTGCACTAATCCAGTATGTTCCAAGTTATGTAGCACATTAATATGAGCCTCTTCCTCAACTTCACGCCGGATAGACTGTTTTAACAAATCCATAATACTTGTGCGTGGGTGTTTTAGAGCATCCTTGCCTTCCATCTGACCCTTAGGGGGCTCCCATGACTTACCGCCATGATTTGCACCAGTTCTCTTCACAACCAGAAAGCGTTTAGGATCATATATAGCACCCTCTTCATGAATGAAACAAATGGCCCTCAAGTAAACACGCCATCCCTCACCTGGGTGTTCTACATAAAAATATCCCTTAGAAGGATCGTATGGAAGATACTCTTGGCCTCTTAATAAACCAGGTTGAAATACATCAAATAATGGAACACTTGTATCCATCTGCTATAAGGTTATTAATCAATATTTAGACCCTCTAAATTATATCAGGGTTTTCTGGGTAATACCTGTAACCATATCCGGGTGGAATTGAAGCAGGTGGAGCTGAAGGTATAGGTACCATTGTATAATTGTTAGAAGCTGCTAGATTATATTGTTGTGTTGATGTATTAATGTAACTCACCATATTTGACATAGTTTCTTCTAGAGATACTATCCGGTTATTTAATCGAGTATACTGACATGAAAATCCTATACAACTTGCAATTGTAATTGCAATTGGAATGA
>RGCF01000122.1 GCA_009919265.1 Bacteroidota bacterium
ATCTTTTTTCAGCCAATCAATATCTTTACGATCTTTATTTACTTCATAAAATCCCTTTCCAGTGAAAATGGGTAAGAGGGATGTGAAATATTCTTCATACATGGGGGCGATACGCTCCAAAGAAAAGTTCTTTTCTGCCCAGTATCTACACTTGCGCCTGTCAATCTTGTGAATGTTTTTCGCGGCCCATACAAATTGATCCATATTACGACAGCGATATCCGGTAATTCCCTGCAGGTTATTTTCGGCGAAGGCGCCCCAATCGGAAGTAATAATGGGAGTGCCACATAAGAGCGCTTCCGTTGTAACACCACCAAATGGCTCATTGTAATGCGTAGGAGCTAAAAGAGCAAGGGCACCACGCAACATCTTATCGCGTTCTTTAGGCTCCAAATACCCCACAATTTCCACCTCGGGGGGTGGTTCAAATCCGACGTTCGCCTTGAAATCACCCTGCCCCGCAACTTTGAGCTTGATGCCCGTGCGTTTTGCTATTTCTACAGCGATGCCAATACCCTTGGATTCAATAACACGCCCAAGATACATGAAATACAGTGGCTTTGCCGGAGTCGCACTGAACGTAAAGTCATCCAAGTCAAAATAGTTAGGAATCACAGCATCTGTCCATTTAGGCTGCCACTTCTCTTGTCCATAGACATAATTCATAACAGAATACGATTCGTAAATACTGAAAGGTGTGCTCGGGGGATTGAAACAGCCAATACCAGGCTCTACGCAAATCATATCGGGGTGCGCTTTGGCGATTTCCGCATGACCAATACCCCAGAAACAAAGAAGAAAGTCAAATTTCTGTTTTCTCTTGCCGATTTCTTCAATCGCGCGCTGATTAAATGTCAAATTACATTTGTCGTGAATGTCGTGCTTGAAGAGTTCTTTCTTCCAATCATAGTGCCCATACGTCTCTAAAAACAGTTGATTGTCTGTAATAGATACTTGCTCTGTGCATTCTATTTCGGATTCATTGTGACCATAGTGAATGATTGTATGCCCACGGCGCATCATCATCTTTCCGAATTTCAAGGCCTTTTGTGTATAGGCACATGCGCTGTAATCTTTTCGCGTAATCGTGTGGGGAACTGCGAGAATATGGAACCGAAGCTTCTTTTCAGGTGGAGGTTTCGTAAGTATTAGCCCCCCACCCACGTGTGTATTCGTTTTTCTAGTCCTATGATTAGAAGGCATAACTCCTCTCTAGTAAATACAGGGCTTTTAACCGAATATCTTAAACGTAGTGTGATATGCTCTTTAGAAGTTGGCTTTTAACCACTGGGTGTTCTATTTATATTCATTGTACAACCAGGACCATTCGAAACAAAGGGTGGGAAATAGTCGCGCTTACCGGGATCTGTACATGGCGCGACATACATCGTAGAAAGATTCTGCTGGGTGAATGGGGGAGCGTTGTAATTAATACAGGGGATCGGCAGAATAATCTGGGGAACGAGGCCTGTATCAGAGGGTTTATTCGTAGAGCAAGGCGCATTGAAAGCAGCTGCTTGCGCTGCTTGGAGAACACCGATATACTCTCCGTTCGTGCCTTTACCCGTTATTGTTGTCTTCCCTCTACATGCGGTTTCAGTAGAATCAAATGCCACGCGACCAGGCGCAGACACAGACGATGCCTTTGCCTGATTGACCATAGTTAAGAGCGACGCATCTACACATTTGTTGCGGCTGACATACTTGTTGGCCTGCTCTTGTTTATACCGTAATAGCTCTGATTGCGATAAGACCATTCTAACCGGCTTGGGCAAAAAAAAATTCGCGTCCCTAAAATTGACACATTTTTTCCCTGGTTTCTAAGCATAGCGTGTCAAATGTCTTCTGTTGTAACTCCTGCTTCTTTCAGTGTTTCCAAGGTTACCTTCTCCGCCGTCAAGTCTCTTGAGTCTGGTGGTAAGCAAGCATATTTGAACTACGATGGAAAGCCTCTTGTGATGCAAGTGGGCCCTTTGGAGACGCCGTTCGGAATGTCAGTCTTTGACAAGGCAGGGCCTCCCAAGTATTCCGTGGATCTGAAGCTGCGTGGATATGATGATCCTTCCAATCACCCCGTTACTTCTTCCATCTACAATGCTCTTCACAACTTGGACGAGTTCATGTTAGATCAAGGCGTAAAGAATGCGGTGGCATGGTTCAAGGGTGCAAAGAGCCGCGAGGTCTTGAGTGAGCTTTACACTTCCACGGTCAAGTTCGCAAAGGACGCAGAAGGCAATTTGAAGCCCTACCCTCCCACGATTAAATTGCAGCTTCGTCAGCGAGATGGTAAGTTTGAGACAGCCGTCTATGATGATAAGAAGCGCCCACTGACCGATGTGCCGCTGGAGGACATTCTCGTAAAGGGCACTGTGTTGACGGCCCTGATTCAGTGCACGGGTGTCTGGTTTGCGGGTGGCAAGTTTGGTCTCAGCTGGAAGGCGCTCCAGATTCGTGCCGACAGCGTGCCTTCTACTATCGGTAAGAGCTATGCGTTCATGGATTCGGAGGAGTCCGTAGCCCCTTCTACTCAAAATCGGTTCGCAGCTCTTCACGATGAGGATGAGGTGAATGATGAGGAGGCACTCGCATCCCCTGTTCCACAGGCAGTTGTGCCCCCTCCAGCGGAGGATGACGAGGATGAGGATGCCCCTGTTCCTGTTCCACCCAAGGTAAAGACATTGGGTGTAAAGAAGATTGTCAAGGCTGCTGTAGCTGCAAAGAAGTAAAAAAATAATATACCGTGAATATATCGATATTAGCACTCTCCCACCTTTTTTACAGTGATGTGCTAAGGTTCAGAAAACCCTTTGGGAGTTCTGAACTGGAGCATACATCTACATACGTTATACGCCACCGCAGCATGGGCCGGGGTTCTGGCGATTAAATGGAACGCCAGAGGCATCTTGTGCAGCAATACAGCCTCCCTGCCTACGCGTGGTAATGATTTCACCCGTTTGAAAAGTAGGTTGCTCTTTGCGAACTATATTGTAATTGCCATTAGCGGCAGTGTTGATATTATTCTTATAATTATATAAGACTCCTGCGCGCCGACGGAAAGTGATATAGGATGCATCATAGATAGCAGTGGGCATCTTTCTATAATGACGAACGACTTTATCCAGGTAGAACCGGATTGTTGGGTTTATTTGGTAAAGCGCACACTTTTCCTTGTAGAACAGGTTCTCCCGCATGCGCATACCATGCCGGTATAGGAGGGCAGGGCGCAGGAAAAAACCGCGAATACGCCGTAAATCTAGCATTCGGATCTTTCGCGTCATAGGAAGCGTCGATTGTTTTTTGCTCTATACGAGCTATGCGCACAGATTCTGGGACACATCCCTCCAAACTCTGGTATTTGTTGTAGCAATTCTTCACTGTCGTTTGTAGGACCATACTGGGGACTGGGACGGCGACATTCTGTGAAATGCCACATAGAGCCCCACATGCCTTTCCAGAGGCCAATGCCCTCGCCTTTGCAAGAGATTCCGCCGCCATACATCTACGAGATTCGGCTATCACTTTCGCAATTCGCCCCCCTTCCGTATCGGTTTTGTCTATTGCCTGGGGGGTGGGGATACACGCCGCCATACTCTACTGAGAACTGGAAACCTTCTTCATCGTTTTAGACTTTCTCGTCCTCTTCTTTTTTGTTCCTGTTGCCGGTTTAAGCTCCATCTTTACACGCTGCACTTTCGCCTTTAAAAGAGATGCATAGCCTACCTGATGACCCTGGCATTCCAAGCTGAATGCTGGAAATTGTGAATTCTTTTTACCATAATTATCTATGGATAGTCGTATCAACTCTTTCACTTGACACATAATCCGTTCCCCTAGATAGTCGCCGCTCCGATTCGTAAAAATATGAATACTGAGATATAAAGTAATAAGGAACTCGGGGCTGGCAATATAAATAACACGTTTGTCGGGGAGAGACACTCGGTTATACGAATGACATGCCGTCTCTTGCACAAACATACAAAGCGGCCGGTCTTTTATGCGAAGTTCCATGCGAAGTGGAACGAGTTCGCCCCTCTCGGGATGTTTAAAAATGGAAATAGTTTCTTTCTTGAGAAGTGTTCGTAGGGCCTCACAGTCTTCTTTTGGATGTGGACTTGTAAATAAAAGGGGTCCTCCTCCATGTATACGATATACGGCATTTCTGTGCCGGATACCTCGTCTATATAATTGCACCAGAGAGTCGTTACACATAATTCTTTTATTGTGAATGGCATACTCTAGAATTATTTTGCGCATATCAAATGGAACGGTTACATCATATTGCTGACGCCGCGTAATACGTTTTCTACATCCACCCATAATAGGAAACTCATTGTTAATGAGCTGTAGACGTTCAAATACTTTTTCCCAGCGACTCACCATACCACGTGGGCGACTCAGTTCCAAATACATCATCATACGAAGAACATCGGGATCTGTATAGTGTATTCCATCTATAAGAATGGATCTACGATACATCACCGCAAACAACTCGGGGTCAATGTAGCTTATGTCGGCCACCGGAACAAAATTAACAAGAATCTTCTTTGTTCCCTCGTGAATACCAACTTTGTGATATGTGTCTTTAAATCCCTCTTTCGCCAAATCGGCAACAAGTTCTTTGACATCACCTTCCACATCGGGAGTGTAGAAATCATAATCGGGAAGATCTACATCGGGATTATAGAACCGTTTATTGGCTGGAAGAATGGCATTCATGGCCGTGCCCCCATAACATACGCGTTTCTTTCGTTCAATAAAGGAATGAACGACGGAAAGGGCGCGAAGAAGATCCTGATCATGCGCGGATTCACGATCTAGTTTTTCCGATGCCAGAACAATAGCTTCTTTTAAGCGTTCTTCAATCCGTTTTGATACACTAGAATAAGATATATGGCTTTGCTGAATATCTTCTTCCATGGTTTCGTAGAACCTCCTACCGTGTTATGTCAAATTAACTTGCGCTGGTATTTCTAAGACCAGCTATTTTAGGAGAAAACGATTTGTTATTATATTTGGACAGCAGTTCTTTCGTAGTCTCAATATTTTTACTGAATATGTCAATGGGGACAATATTTACTCCCATTACTTGTAAAAGCGAGGAGAGTTCTATGGAATTAGGATTTTCTAATTGAGAGGGCATCGCAATTATATATTTGTTTTTCGCCTGTGTGGCAAATGATTCCATTTGCTTGGACGACATGGATAACAGAGAATCTGTGCGGACTACAACCGCGGAAGGTATAACACCACTTTCAGGTGTCTGTGTAACTCCGATTTCATCTGTCGCATCATATAAATATACTCGCATATTTACCCAGAAATCAAGATCATTTGCAGGATTCACGCGTTTCATTTTCCGAAAGGGACTCGTATCCGCATTACATAGAATAATAACTTGACCCGCGAATGTCTTCAATGGTGTAGTTAAGATAGTGGATTCTTGTTTTTGTCTATTAAATGTTCCGAGAGGTGTCATGCCGAGATGATTGGGTGCAAGAGGATTGATGGCCTCGGCGACTTTACTCAAAAAATCCGTATATCTATCTGGGGCAGTTAATGGACTTGGAGTGCGAACAAAATGTAGATAGAGTATCACAGGATTCGTGTAATTTGGGACTTCTGGGCGAAATGCGGTATTTGCAATAGAATTCGCAATCTTGCGTATGTCGCCTGAATTATTTCCAAGTAATGAGCCGTTGTCGCCGCGATATAAAAGCGTAGGAATCCCAGGGGGGGCAAATTTGGATGTATCTTTTTTCATGTCTAAATAGTCAATTTGCATAACAAAACTGCGGAAACCGGAGCGAAGCGCCTGAACAGCTCCACTTTCTGAATCAAAGAGGCCGTCATATATAGGGCCAATATAGCCAGCCTGTTTGATTGTCATCGGTTGACTATCTACAAACAGAATTTCACTTGGGGTTTCTTGTTTCATAGGTGCATTCACGAACCCCTCCTTTGTTACGACGGCATTGAGTGTATTTGCAGTGTTGTTTGCTTCTGTGCTTTTTTCTTTCAGTGTGGGGGGGAAGATCTTGCTCCAATTATACCATACTAAAAATATGACTATTCCTAGGAGAATTAGACTAATTCCTCCTCTTACTACTGCAAGAGCTATGAAAGGTGTTCCAGGCGGATTAAAAAATCCATTCGAAAAAAAGCTGCTAACGGATAGAACACTACTCGAAGCGACCTGAGATACTTGAGTAAGGTTTACACTTTTTACCAATTCTTTTGCGGCAGCGACTTGATTGTCTGTGCCACCCATTGCTTTTACAGCTTTAGTTACTGCATACGTTTCTGCCTGTTGTTTCGCGTTTTCTAGAATACCCATACTATTGTCATGATAGATATTGCGCGACGAATTGAGACTTTGAAAGAATCTCTATACCTTTTTCTCTGGCAGTTTTCACCTTTTCAGTCTCCTTGACTTCGCCATCGGGGACAAGAAGAAGCGTAACCTTCCCCGTGAGATTCGTTACTAACTCATATCCCTTTTTGGCCGCTTGTTCCTCTAGATGTTTGTCGCGGAATCCCGTTATACATACGGGAGTCATGGGACTCTTACTTTGTATTTGAAGAATTGGATACGGGATCCACGAAAGCTCTTTTTGGCGCCAGGAAACATAGTTTGGTAATTCTTGAAGAAAGGCCTGGAAAGAAGTCGTGGTCCAACCATCGGGTGCGGCGATTCCTTGCCACTTTCGCGGATCCGCTTCAAGGTGAAAGAGAGCTGATAACTTTGTATCACCAACGCCTCGGGGCATGAGTGAAGATGCTAACATGAGATCCAATTCTGTGGCCTTATGAAGAATTGTTCGCAAATTGGCATAGAGCATGGATCCCGTTTTTGGACCCAGAATTGTAGCAAGTGTATCGGAAGTCGCCGCCCATACCGTGGCAGGGCCTACGATCTTTGCCGCCACAAGAGCCGCCGCTGTTGCGGGGCCAGAACCGGGAATCTCCAGTGCTTTCAGGAAATGTAGAAGTTTCGCAGTAGTAACTTCTACAGGCTCGCCTACAACTTTAATATGCACATCTCCATCCCACACCCATGTTCCCGTGGGAGGAAAGCTCGGATGTATCGCTGCCATAAGCACTCTGTCGAGTTTCGGAATCACATCACCACTTCTACGAATCACCACTTTCGCACCAGGTCCGAGTTTGTTCTGAAGAATAGTGCGCGCATTATGCGCCGTGCAGAATTCAATCGTGGCGGAACCAATCACAACTGGATCAAATCTTAGACGCGGAATTATATACCCTTGCGCAGAAGGAGCCCATATCACTTCTTGAACAGTCGTCTCCGCCGATTGGTCTGCTAACGACATTTTAAATGCCACACAGTCTTTGGGATTTCGGGCCCTCATATCTGTAGATTCAGATACAGGGACTTGATTCAATCCTACAACAAGTCCATCCGTATCATAGTCACTGATATCCCGCCTCTCTATTAGCTTTTCTGCTAAGCTTGTTTCTGTAAGTGTACGTGCATTCACATACCACGGAACCTCATACTTATTCTCTTTCAACCACTGGAATTGTTCATATCGCGTCATATATGAATTCATAACCTCATATGCCACGAAATGGATTTTGGAAATATGTTCCTTGCTGGGCGATTTTTGATGAACTTGCCCATTCACCCAACTACGAGAGAGAATTTGACCTTTTTCTCGTGGAAGAATCAGTTCCCCTCGAACAATGTCTGTCCCTCGTATAAGACCTTTTACGCCAAGTTTCACGAGATGAGATATATCTTGACCCATGATACCATCTCCGCGGAGATACATTTTTTCATTTCTAGGATTCCAAAGAGCCGATAGGCCATCCAGCTTCTCACTTATTACAAATTCCTTATTCGCCGCAAGAAAGCGCTTTAGAGTATCCTCGCCCGGTTTTATCTTATCAAGAGATGGCATGGCAAAGGGTAATTTCGTGGCGCCTGGAGGAGGAGCTCCAATCGTTTTCAAGTAAGAATGACTCGGACTCATTTCTTTGAGACGCTCGACGAGACTGTCATATGTATCGTCATCCATCTTTAGTGTTCCACCATTATAATAGGCATCCGATGCTTCTTTTAAAAGGTGTATGATTTCCTCTATTGTCGCCATTTTGTATATATATACGTATGGACGGTATATCAATTTTATTTAGTTCGCGTATGTGTCTGGGATCGCGATTGTGATGTGCTTATTGTAGCAGATGGTCGCGCTGTTATGAGAGTTCGACTAGGAGTTAGACTCGTTGTAAGAGAACGTGTTCTTGTAATACTTATCGTGAGGGATACAGTTCCTGTCACACAGACTGTAGGCGTAACAGTGGCTCTAAGCGTAATAAGAGTTCGAGAAGGAGTTATAGTGGTTGTAAGAGAGCGTGTTCTTGTAATACTTATCGTGAGGGATACAGTTCCTGTCACACAG
>RGCF01000123.1 GCA_009919265.1 Bacteroidota bacterium
ATCGTTGTTGGCGGCTAGAATGGCCTTGTTTAAAATTCGGTTTTTATTAAATCCTGTATCCTCCTGGTTAATATAGGTAATGTTTAATTGGGGAGTGAATTTATCGATTACCTCTTGAATGGTAGCATCAATGGTGTCATGGGCAAGAATAATTTGATTTGGAATTTGGGATTGTCTCAAAACGGAATCAAGAACTCTTTCCAATGCTAAATAATCCTTGTAAACGGTTATGATTAGAGTAGCAGGCATGTTGTTAAAGATACAGAATTATTCATTAATTATTTATACGTGAAAGGGTGAGGAAAAGTTTCAAAGAAATATAAGTTAGGCATGATTAAAAGAGGCATAAGCGGCGGAATGATTTCTATCAGTTCTTTAATTGATAAAAGTGAAAGAACAGCTCTGGCAAATAGCACAATGATTAAAACTTCTTCTACTATTAGAGAAGCTGCCAAGATTGGCTTGCAATCATTATACGCCAATGCGGATGAGGTATTAGAAAAATATAAAGACTTTGATATCATCAAAGAGATGAAAGCCAGAAATGGTGCTAACTTACTTTGGGTAAGGGCTAGAGCAATTGATGCTGATGTGTGTAATGCAAATGGGGACTACTTTGAAGAAGCTGAGCTAATAAAAGAAGTGGACTATCAAGGCAAAAAAATGCCTGCATATAAAACATTTGAAGGTGTGCCTATCTACACAAACCACAAAAATGATAACATCGAAGAAGCAAAAGGCATGGTTGTTTATGCAGAATGGGATGATGAAGAAAAATGTGTATATTGTGTTTTCTTCATTGATGAAGATGCTTATCCAGATATTGCCAGAGGTGTAAGACAAGGATATATTCATGATGTCAGCATGGGATGCTCAGTGGAAGAAGGAAAATGTTCAATTTGTGGAAATAAAGCTACCACAGAAAGAGATTATTGTGATTGTTTAAAGAAGTATAAAGGCAAAATGCATCCATCTGGAAAGAAAGCATTTGAATATAACTATGGAATTAAGTTTATTGAATTGTCTTGTGTTGGTGATGGAGCTTTTGAATCATGCGAAATTATGGAGCTTTACGACCAAGATGAATTACTTCAAAAAGCCGAAAAAACAATTAAATCAGCACAATCTTTAAATTCATCAATTACTTTGGCTGCCTCAATGAATGAAGACATTTCACAAAAACGAGAAATTGAACAAGCTCTTAGGCAATTACAAAATTTGAATAAAAGTATTGTTAAAATTGCTCAAACCGCAGGTACTCTTGTTGGTGGACAACTAATTGGAAATGCTGGTGCTCAAAACGCTACAGTGGTAAAAGTTTTGCAAGGTTTAGGAATTGACCCGAGCGGAAGTTTAAACATTCTTGATTTAGTCAATTTAGCATTGAACTTTCTTGAAGTAGCAGTTTTGAATCTATTCTCAAGAAAAGATAATATTGACCTTACCCACGTTGCAAAACTTACCAAAGCAATGGGTGAACTTCAAAATACACTTCAAGATATGATTGATGATGGAATTGAAACAGCAGGTCAAAAAGCTGCTCAGCCAATGATTCCAGCCCAAGGCCAACAACCTGCACCTGCTCAGCCTGTTCAGCCTGTTCAAGAGCCTGCACCAGCGCAACAAGCAGCTAATATGGCATTTACGCCAGCTGTAGGACAAATGATTTCGCCATTTTCTCAACAACCTATGGTTATGCCACTGGGCGGAGGAGTGTCTGCGAGCAACAACAATGTAAGAATGGTTTGGGCTTCAACAAAAAATGAAGACGAGATTATTCCGACAATCAAAAACAATCTTAGTAAATTTGGAAAATTTGCAATTGCTTTAAATAACTTAAGAGAAGCATGCGGTATTCCAGAAAAAACAAATAATGAGGTAGTTTCTTATACTCCTCAGAACAATAAAATATCAGCTTCTAGTGGAGATAAAAAAATTATGGACCATTTCAAAAAAATTGCATCAGACCTTAAAAAGCAAAATACAGTTGCTTTAGCAATCGACATTAAACTGGATGACCAAAGTGGAAACCGCGTGGTTCTCTCCACAGATAAAGGAATTAAAGGTTATCACAACGGCCATTTAACAAATTGGTCACCAAACTTAACAGAAGCGCAGCTTTCCCAAATGGAAAGTGGCGATGGCTATAGAGTGGCGGCTGATTTATTAAAAGATTTTTCACAAGTAGTAAAAACAGCAGCTGATATTGATGCACTTATTGTTCTTGATAAACAAGTGGGAAATCATCATGAACACACTGAAGTGGCAATCGTTGATGTCCTTGATAAGGGTCACAAGGGCCACAATGATGAAACAATGCAACAAAGATTGAACGCAAGAAGAAAAGACAAAGAGTTAAATATTGTTATGGAAGAACTTTTGGGACCTGACAGAACTAATGATTTAGTCCGAATTGTTACTGAGCTTGGAAAACATGCTAAGAAAAATATTGGTGACAAGCAATTAGAAGAAATGCTTCATCCAAATTTTGGACACTCAGTGGTACCTGGCAAAGAAATTATGTGCGGTGTAATGGACGCTGTTGCAAAAACATGCGTAGCCACTTCTTCAAAGCCTGAAGCAGTATTAAATTTCTTAACAAAATCAGCATCAAGTAAAGATTTTGCTAAAATTCTTAAATTAGCAAGACTCGGTACTCCATCAAGAGAATACAATTCAATTATGAGCAAATTTGCTCAAGCAGAAATGCCAGAAGAGCCCATGTCAGCACTTCCTGAAATGGCAGAGCCTGCACCTATGGAGCAAACTGCAATTGAAGATATTGCCGACACCACAGCACCTGAAGCTACAGAGGGTGAAATTATTTCTGCTCTTAATGTCATCAAAGACAATTTTTCCACAGCTGTAGAAAAATTAACAGAACTTCTTGATAAAATGAACCCAGCTGAAGAAACTAAAGAAGATGAAATGAAAGAGGCTTTAGAGTCTGATGAAGCTGATATGGATAATGACAGCATGAAAGGCGCTGTCACAGGGCTTTCAATTGCTGGAGAGGAAACAGGTGCTCAACCTGAAGATATGGTTGATGCTGTCAACGAAATGCCTATTGATGTTTTAGCATCAAGCATAAATGAAGCACGAAAAGCTTCTGCTGCTTCTGCAAGAGCAAAGCAACGAGCAACTAGAAAAGCTTCTATCAAAGATTTAAACGAGAACATCGTGGGATGGCTTGCCGATGTCGCTAATGACAGAAAACTTTCTACAGATAAAGTGGCTTTGGCTGCTAAACTTTTCTGCTCATATAAAGAAGCTGCAATTAAAGTGCTTAATAAATCTATCAAAACATCTGATGTTCATGTGGTTGATGAAACTACGCACACAACAACTATTATGGCTACTTTAGAGGACATTGGTGCAAAAGTAGAAGATGCGGCTTTCAATCAAAAGTTTAGAGATTTTGCTGTTGATTTACTTTCGCAATCTGGTTACGAAGTGGACCCAACAACATTTGCTCTTACAGAAATAAATGTATCAGCTGATGGTATGGTTTGTGGAAAAGTGAGTACTAAAGCCACAAAAACTTTCAGACCAGAGGTAGCAGAAGATATGAAAATTGATAATTATGTTGACAAAGATAGGCAAATGATGGAAATAAATTCGCCAGCATTGATGCCAGAAATGATGCCAGAAGCAGAAGTTATTCCTTCTTCTCCTGGGATGGGTGTAGAAATGGTGATGTCTAACTCAGCAAAACAAATGAGAAAACTTGCTCGAATTAAAAATATTGTTAAAGTGGCTCAAGGATTAGGATTGCCAGGTGCTCCTGCTGGAGCTCCAGGTGCTGCTGCTCCTGCTATGCCAGGCGCCGCTGCACCAGACCCAATGCTAGGCGGAATGGCAGGAGGAGGAGCAGACTTAGGTGTAGGTTCTCTTACTGGTGCATCACCAGAAATGGGTGAGCCAACAATTGACGAAACACCAGAGCCAGGAAATAAATCACCTTGGGGCTCAATTTGCCCACAATGTGGCTCGAAAGATGTTGACATAGCAAACGGAGAGGGTAATTGTAATGCCTGCGGAGCTAAACTGAAATACAAGTTTATTGTAGAAGTGGCTCCGCCTGAAGAAAAAGGAGCAGAAGGTGAAGCGCCTTCTGAACCTATGGGAATTGAAGCTCCAGCCGCCCCTGTTGGAGGTCTTGGAGCTCCAGAAGCTGGTTTGGGCGCAGCTGCACCACCTCCAGCCGCACCAGGAATGGCTCCTCTTGCTACATCATTAAGAGTTATGAAAAGAATTGCATACAAAACTTCAGCAGAAGTTTATGCAAAATCACTTTCAGAAGGGTTCAATCCACATACAGCAGAGAAGCTACCAGTAGGTATGTGCTGCCCAGCTTGTGGCTCTAGAACAGCTTCTAAGAAACAAAAACATACATATTGCTATGATTGCGGAACAATGTCCGTGTCAGAAGTTAAAAAAGTAGCTGGTGAGCCAGGTGCTTTAGAAGCAAGTATTGTATGGATATAATAAAGGAGATTTGTATTAGCTTATAGAATGATAAAATAAAGACCTTAGAAATGAGGTTGTTTATTAAAACTATAAACAATAGGAAATAAAAATGATAGACGGTCAAAGCGAACAATTAAAAATCAAAAAGGCGATGAAGATACATGAGATTGTGTCTTCGGATAAAGAATCTTTTGCAGAATGCAAAACAGACCTGATGAAAAGAATTTCCATGGATGAAAGCGAAGCTAAAGACGTGGCAAGTTCAATTCGGGACATGTTTCTTCCAAAACTGATGAAATCAGAAGGATTGGAAGAAGATGATATGCCAGAAGATTTTATTGGTAAAATGACCGATGACGACGATAACTTCGAAGAAGATGAAGAAATGGACGAACATGTTGAGGAAGATGAGGATGAAGATTTTGATTTCTCTGAAGACGATGAAGAACATGAAGATGAATTTAATGCTGACGAAGACGAAGTAGATGCAGATGAAATCGCCACGCTCCACATCACAGTCCCTGCAGATAAAATTAGAGAAGTAGAAAAAGCTCTCGAAACTGTTCTAGGTGATTCTGATGCTATGTCCGAGGCAAAAGCAATAGGTCACGAAGAAAATAAACAAGGAGATAAAAATATGAACAAAGAAATTGAAGCAAGAAAAGCTTTACGAAAAACAATTCTCGCAGCTATGGCTGATGACGAAGAAGTAGAACATGTCTCTAGAAAAGAAGGTTTCGACCATGCTGCAAGTGAGCAGTATGATGAAGAGGGTTTCTACGACACAGTCAAGGGTTCAATTACTGACCCCGAATTCGACACTCTAGATTATGCAAAAAACAAAATTCCTAATTTCACTGATTTAGTCGATGGACTCAAACCAGATTTAGGATTACACGAATCATTGGAAACTTTCAAATTTGATGGAGCACCTCATGATGTTGCAGATTACGAATTGAATTTCAATCCATTTGAAATTCCTTCTCAAGGTGATGAAAATCTTTACCACAATCTGGAAATTCCATCTGAAGGAAAATTACCATTAAAAAGAACAGTTAATTCCTCAACACTTGGCGAATTTGACGCAGATGCAGCTGAAGAAGCTTTAGCGTTTGCATTGAAAACAGCAGGTGTAGAAGACGAAGACTTAGGCAAATTAACATATGCTGAAGCGCTTACTCTTTTCAAAGCAATCAAAACAGCCGAAGCCGAAGGGCAAGCACATTTAACCAAAGATGGTGTAATGGACGAAAAAAATGGTTTTGTTCAAAACCATCCAGAAGCCATGGATACAAAAGCTGTTACAAATGATAAACTTCGCGAACACACTGGAACTGAAGAAATTGACCCTGTAAAGGCGCACACGAGAAAAGGCCCGAAAGAGCTTTACTCTTCTACAGATGACCAGTATGCTTCTATGCTCCGCAAACTCATGAAGGGCGCGTCTGAGCACGATAAAGAAGAAAAAGAAGCACAAGAAGTTAGCGTTTCAGACGGAGAAGTTAGCGTCAAGGCTAAAAAAGAATACGCTAAAGATGACCACAAAAAAGAAATGGAAAACAAAATGGCAGAAACAGAACTTTTCAAGGCACGACTCAAAACAGCTTATGCTATGTCAACAAAACTTGCAACAGCAGGTCTTTTGCCAGCAGAAGAGCTTGACGCTTACGCAGAAGGTATGATTAGCGATGGTCTTACTGTTACCGCAATGATTCGACAAACAAAACTTATGCTCAATTCAGCAGCTGCAAATGTTGAGAGGCTTGCCTCTAGCAATAAGGCTACACGAACTGCTTCCACTGGGATTTCCTTCAACCCATCAGTGAGAGGAGCTAGTGCAGATTTGAGCGGTGTTTCTGAAATCCAAAACGCTTTAAAGAATATTGGATGGACAGCACCACAAGTTACTGGGATGGAGGACTGATTACGAAAGTAATTAATCTACAAAAAAAGGAAACTATAAAAATTAAGGAGAAAATAATAAAATGGCATTAAGAGCATTAAATTCAGTTGTGGCAGCTAACTACGCAAAGCTGTCTATCGACCCTGTTCTTGCTGGCGATATTGTAACATTCTCGAACTCAGCAAATGGTACAGCAGTAAACCCTGCTGCCGTTTTCCGAGCAGATAGATACAATAGCAGCGCAGCAGGCTACACTGGTGCAGTACAAACAATCACCGCAGTTTTGCGAGGATTAATTGTTGGAGTGTGTGCAGACGACGCAGTGGGAACCAACCCTGCTGGTGAAACACCAACAATGATTAACAACGACCCAGCTGGTTCTAACTTTGTCAATGGTTCGGCTTTCCAAAGCTATACCAATGGCTTCTATGTTGGAGTTAAGAGAGCAATCTCTGATTTCAAAGATGAATCAATTGATGTTGTAACCAACCTCACTGCAGGTATTCCTACCTACTCACAAAGAGGCGTAAGTGTTTACACTACACCTTCGTCACAATTCGTTACAGACCGATTTGCACTTTTGACAGCACAAAATGCTGGCAACGATACTGCAAACTGGACAGGAACTACTGGTAGCACATCTCCAGCTCCTGGCGACCTTCTCACTGTTGGTTCAAGTAATGGTAACGCTACTTCCGTAGCTACAGGGTATACAAATACACCTTTGCAGCCTACTGTAACTACTGCATTGACATCAACTAACAATCGTGGACTTCTTGTTTCAGCATCCACTGCGAATGCTGTACCTATCATTGGGCGAGTAGACTACTATGACTCAGGTGCAGGTCTTCTGTACTGGACACTTATCTAATAAGGAGGAAATAAAGAAATGGCACTTACTAAAAATAGCGTTGAAGAAACAAGAAATCAAATCGTGGCCATGGCACTTGAGACAAACGAAGGCAAAACTGCTCTCGCTCAAGCTATGGTCGAACCAATCAAGAACAGCTTGATGTATCAAGCAATCGGACGAAAACTCCTGCTCGTTGATGAACTCCCACAAGGTGTTCTTCCTCGATACGAAAGAGATATTACAGCAAAATCATTTGTCATTGGCAAACGAGGTGCTGTTCCTACTTCTGAAATCGAAGCAGAAGAGCTCTTGGTTCCTACATTCGAAATTGCTGCTAACCCAGTAATTCGATACTCAGAAGTTAAGGCACGACGATTCTACATCGTTGACCGAGCACAAATCCGAGCTAAGGATTCCTTGCAGCGACAAGAAGACACCGAAGTATTCAAAGTTATCAATGCAGGTACTCCACAAGACCAAACAATTAACGTTAACGGTACAGTTCAAATTGAGCAAGTAAACCTCGCTCTTACTCTTATCGAAGAGCACGAACTTATCGGTGCGAAAATTGTTGTTCCTCCTGCACGATACAAGGACTTCCGAGGTTGGGGCCCAGACGTGTACGACCAAGCAACACAAAGAGACATTCTCCAAACTGGTTTGTATGGTCACCTGTACACAGCTGACATCCACCTTTCGACAATGGTTCCAAAGAACTGCGTGTTTATCATGGCTCCTGCTCAATTCGTTGGTGCAATGCCTATTCGACAAGACATCACAGTTCTGCCAGCAGACGACACACGAAGACTCCGATTGGGTTGGGTTGTGTACGAAGAATTGGGTTTTGCAGTCATAAATGACTTTAGTCTTTCTAAGATTTTAGTAAGCTAATAAGTTCAAAACTAAACAAAACTAATAAAAACCCTGGATTTCTCCAGGGTTTTTTGTTTTTTAAGATAATAACAAGTTAAAAATACATTGGTGAAATTATCAATTTTTTTGATTACGAGCATTTTTGTAGGAAGATTATACTTAAGTATAGAAATACCTATCATACACAATCTGCGTGAGGAATCTATGAACAAACACAATCTGATGAAAAAAATGGCTTCAATTGCCACAGAGCTTGATTATGCTGGTTTTACAAAAGAGGCAAAAACTGTAGACCAAATTT
>RGCF01000124.1 GCA_009919265.1 Bacteroidota bacterium
GATTATGCGGAGCAAAATTCCGCTACCGCGATTCTGCTCACGAGGAGCAAAACTCCGCTACCGCGATTATGCGCCAGCATCAGGATGAACAAAATTCAGTCTCGCCGCGCGAGACGATTATGCGGAGCAAAATTCAGTCTCGCCGTGCGAGACGATTTTGTTCAGGATGAACAAAATTCACATATATCATCCTCCTCCGCCGCACCCACCCCCGCCTTCTCCGGCTCAACTGTAAATTGTTGTGCCTGATGTTTCGCCTTTCTTCGTAGGTAATAAACACCCGTCTTCAATCCCTTATTCCACGCGTAAAAGAGCATTGATGTCAATATATTATAGTTCGGTTCTTCGACCCATAAGTTCATACTCTGGCTCTGACAAATAAACGCCCCGCGGTCAGCCGCCATATCAATAACGTGTCGCATTGGCATCTCCCACACCGTCTTATACTTCAGTTTCAGTGCTTCAGGCAATCCGTCGATATATTGAACACTGCCTTGGTTTGCGATAATATTCGTCTTCACACGTTCATTCCATAACCCGATGTCAATAAGGTCGCGAATAAGATACCGGTTCACCATAATGAACTCGCCAGCAAGGGTGCGGCGGGTATAAATATTACTAGTAATCGGTTCAAAACATTCGTTATTCCCCAAGATTTGGGAGGTGCTCGCGGTAGGCATCGGGGCAAGGAGCAGTGAATTTCGTAGTCCGTGCGTCATAATTTGATATTTCAGATCATTCCAGTCGTATTCACTCGTTCGATACACTAACGGTTTCTCGTGAGGGTCGATATTCCACATATCAAACTGAAGAATACCTTCGGAGGCAGGCGACCCTTTGAATGTCTCATACGCACCGTGTCGTTTAGCGAGGCTCATTGACGCTTTGAGTGCGGCATAATAAATCGTCTCGAAAATCTCTCGGTTGAGTGTGCGGGCTTCTTCGCTATGGAACGGAATATTCATCATCATAAACACATCGGCAAGTCCTTGAACACCAATACCGATAGGACGATGGCGAAGGTTGCTTGTGCGTGTTTTTTCAGTGGGGTAATAATTAATGTCGATGATTTGGTTCAAATTATCCACGACAAGGGCAGTGATGCGCTCGAGTTCGGCAAAATCAAACAGGGGGTATCCGCCCCCCAACGGCGGAACTACGTTCGATTCAGGGGGGTATCCGCCCCCCAACGGCGGAACTACGTTCGATTCAGGGGGGTATCCGCCCCCCAACGGCGGAACTACGTTCGATTGGTTGTTAGAGAGGTTATGCTCCCCTACGTTCGATTCGGATACGTCTCCTGAGCCAGAGACTACGGAGGACCCGGAGGGGACGGAGTGGTCGGTGGTGATGGAGGAGATAGCGTTGGAGCCGGAGGGGACAACGGACCCGGAGGCGACAACGGACCCGCGGATGAACCGGCTCAGTGCGATACTCGCCAAGTTACACACCGCCGTCTCATTTTCATCCGAGTATTCCATAATTTCCGTGCATAAGTTACTGCTCTTGATGACGCCAATATTCTTTTGGTTGCTTTTTGTATTCGCAGCGTCTTTAAACAGTATATAAGGTGTTCCCGTCTCCATCTGGCTATCGAGGATTTTCAGCCACAAATCCCGCGCCTTCACCTGTTTCCTCGCACGGCCTTCGCGTTCGTATTTCTCGTATAGTTCCTTGAATTTACCACCATAAACATCCGCGAGACCAGGACATTCATCGGGGCAAAAATAGGACCACATATCAGAACCGCCAGTGCCTCGCACCCGTTCCATAAAAAGGTCAGGCACCCACAAAGCATAAAAGAGGTCGCGTCCTTTCATTTCTTCATCGCCGTGGTTCTTCTTCATCTCTAAGAAGTCCTCGATATCCGGATGCCACGGTTCAAGGTAAATCGCGAAACTTCCATTACGCCGTCCGCCTTGGTCGATATATCGCGCGGTATTGTTATATACACGCAGCATCGGGACAATTCCGTTCGATGACCCGTTCGTCCCACGAATATGCGATCCCGACGCACGAATATTATGAATATGAAGCCCGATTCCACCAGCGTGTTTGCTGATTTTCGCACAATCTTTCAATGTATCAAAAATTCCGTCAATGCTATCGTTTTCCATCGCAATCAAGTAGCACGAACTCAACTGAGGCCGCGGTGTTCCTGCATTGAACAAGGTCGGCGTAGCGTGTGTCATATATTTCTGCGACATTGCGTCGTATGTCTTCTGGATATAATCAAGTGTTTCGTATATTGTGCGTGTATCTGTGCGATGACAATGAATTCCAACGGCTACTCGCATCCACAAGTGTTGCGGGCGTTCAACAATCGTGCCATTGACACGCATTAAATACGAGCGTTCGAGAGTCTTAAACCCGAAATAATCAATAAGATAATCTCTGGGCCATTCAATCATTCGTTCCAGTGCGTCATGTGCGTAGTAGGGTATGAGTCCACCCGCTAACCCGTTGCGTGGCGTATCGATGATTTCATTCAGGAAATCCCATACTTGCTTACTTATAATCGGGCTGTGCTTTCCTTGAGAGTCGCGATATTCGTATAACGACTTCATCGCGGCGTAAAATCTGCAAGGAATATTCTTATGTGAATTCGAAATAATGATATAAGATGCTAGAGTGCCATAATCCGGGTGCTGAACCGCCATCATTGCGCATTGTTGTGCCGTGAGTTCGTCGATTTTCGCCGTGGGAATGTCATCGTAAAGTTGGTCGATAATCTTAATGACGAGTGTTGTATAATTCACACCGGTAATACCGGCTTCCTTGCCGAGGGTCTTTAGGCGGGCGAGGATTTTATCAAAGGCTACAATCTCTCGGTCGCCATTTCGCTTAAGGACGTGCATATCGGTAGCAGAAGCTGAACTCGACATTCTTATCTTCTGTGTGTATATTATATAGAACATACGGTTTAATATCTATTCGATTCCATTCGATTCCATTCCATTCGATTCCATTCCATTCGATTCCATTCCATTCGATTCCATTCCATTCCATTATGAAATACTTCAAAGAAACCCTTGCCTTGTTATTCCTCGTTGTCGCTGTGATTATAGCAGAACCGTTTATTTCCGCCCTCTATACGTTTTCGGATTCATTACAAAAGAAGAATGCCGAAAAGGAAGGTTTCGCAGCCGACCGCATTCCATCCGGAGAATACCCGCGTGAGGTAGATGAACCACTCTTGTATCCAGTGTATCCTAAGAAGGCCGGGCCAGAATACGGAATCGTGCTTCGAGAGAATGACAGCACGAACAATTCCAAGTTATACCCGGTCGCGGCAAATCTCGGCAATTATGACCAAGCCACGAATAATGTGCGTGATTGGGTAACACCTGATAATGGGTCGTGTAAGCCTCCTGGGATGTGTGGGGCGTTATATGCGCCGAAAGCACCCGCTGAGTATGTTGTCCCAGAACCGCTGCCATTGGACCATCCAGGTCGCAGGGTTGGGTTTTATGCCGCGGGGGCGGCGGATGGAGCATAATTCATAATTCATAACAATAAAAATAATACCAATTATCAGTTTTATTGTTTATTCTCATCCATTTCAAGGTCGTCGATTTTGAAACAGCTGATAAGAACATCATTCGGTCGTTTCGGTGTGCCGAGTGCTGCTCCTGCGTATTTTTTATAACCTGCCCTGGCATTAAACGGAGCAGTAGCGGTTGTCATCGCCGCCATCGTCATCAATGACGCCATATTCGTAGCAGTGGCTTCGCATCCGGTTGTTCCGTTATTCGTCTCCGGAAGAATAGCAGTGTCCAGTTTGATGATTTTATATACGGGGTCGTCTCCGCCACCGCCACCGCCACCGGTGTTCGATGATGGCGGGCTCTTCCGTTTTATTGGCGCGCGATGGTCATATCCAGTTTTACGCTCGTGTTCAATCGTTCGCCATACACTCTCAAGCACTTTCACCGCTTCTTCAAACCAAAGACGATTCCGTCGCACAAGAACACAACTGTATTCATCCAACCGCCAGTAAATCGTGCGCACCCATATATTGCGTTCTCGTTCGTGTTTGGCGAATACCGCCGCCTCCCATTTTTCATATTCTTCCTCTGATATTCCAATTGGAGCATATTCGTATAACTGTATCGGTATAGCAATATTTCCGTATTGCGTGAGCGCAGGAGCAGACTGAAACCAAAGAATACGACCTTTTTCATTTCCGTGTGCCGCCAAGAATTCATCCTCGCTTTCAAATTCTTTAAAGCGGGTTTCAACGAAGTCGCATTCATCCAAGTCACATACCTCCATTTGAAGTTGGGTTTGTATCCAGTATTCTTCTTTTGGATGACCGGTAATCTCTCGATTGAAGATATTCTTAATCTCTACCATCCTTCCGTAGATTGGCGAATCCGGGTCGATATTTATTCCATCGGGGGACGCACCGATGAACGGGTATTTATCGTGTTGAATACACCCAAATTCACCGAGTTTGGTTTTATTCCGGTGTTCGTAGACCATCACGGTGACTGGTTCATATCTCTGACCCCAGTGAAGAGGCGAATTCACTGGGCCTTGGAGTGCGAAACCGGTCGTTGTTGGTGCTTGTGCCTCTTCATTGCCACCGTCGCCCGATGCTGCTGCTGCTGCTGCCCCCGTCCCCGTGCTCGTGCTTGCGCTTGCGCTGTCGTAGTTTTTACACTTTTCATAGATGAGTTGATTTATGGATGCTTGTGTGCCGAATGCTTTCGACGCGGCACTTGCCGTGATTAAATTATTACGGCGAGCATACCACTCCGGTGTCCTTTGTTCTGGTTGCGGTTTCTTCTGTAATATTCGGATTTTTTCGGTCATTGTGGCGGCGTCGGCGTCGGTGTCAGCGTCGGTGGCAGCCTCTGCGCGAAGTGGCGCGATTTCATCATAAAATCTCTCGGCGATTTCATCGTATAACTCGCGAATATACGCGTCAAGCACTTCGTTCAATGCGTCTGCTTCAGCAGCGGTAGAAGTCGAGAAATCTGACCTCATTGGTTCAATGACAGCGAATTCCGCGAAAAACCGGCACAAATAGCTGTCAATCCACTGTCCAACGACTTCCTCTGTGTCAAAATCCTCGCGTTTGAATTCCAATATACTCTCTCGCGCAATGTCGGCCAGTTCATCAAGCGCGTCGTTGATAATGGTTTCGCGGTCTTCATCGGTTGGAAGTATGGAATAGGGTGATGTTGTCGGGTAGGCAGCGGCGTCGTTGGCGGTGGCGTCGTCGGCGTCGTCGTCCGTGGCGGCGTGTCTGTCGCCTGTAGTATATATGCGAGTATTGACTTTAGCATCGGCCATATAAATACATAAACAATAGAAATGCGTTTATATTCATACATAGTATATTCTATCCTTCAATTTAATTATATTCGGGTATAGTAGTAATTCAAATGGTTGGTGCCGGATTATTACCTGCTGCTCTCCATAAAGGCGAAGTTTATTTATTGTTTGGTCGAGAGAATGAACTCAATGATACGCCGGGATGGGCAGATTTCGGCGGTGGAACAAAACCCAACGAAACAATACTAGACGCTGCTTCGAGAGAAGGCAGTGAAGAATTAAATGGATTATTAGGGTCACAAGCGACGATGAAAAAGGTCGCGGTTCGACGCAAAATCGCGGAACTGAAATTTCACAGTTATACGACGATTGTCTTCAAAACGGAATACGATGAGAAGTTAGAAGAATATTACTTGAATAATTATCGATTTTTCGAGAAATACTTGCCAGGCGCAAAGAAGAACCCGCATAACGGATTGCTTGAAAAGGCGGAAATTAAATGGTTTACCTTTGCCGAACTCCGGAAAGCCCGCGGGAAATTTAGAGCGTTTTACCGAAATATGGTGGATATTATATTGGAACACGAAGACGAGATTACGCGTAAATTAATTCGGCCGGTATGTGGGCCGAGGTGTAGTTTCAAGGTGGCACGGGGTTCTCGTGATATTCATACACCCAAAACTAAATATAGAAAAAACAGACACACGAAAACCAAGAAAAGAAACCTAAAGCAATAAAATTGAAATACTTATATATCATAGTTCGTCATAACAACAAATATGGAAAATACACCCCTTACTGGGTCTCAAATTGCGAAAAGTGGATTTAATGCAGAAGAAATGATGACAAAACAAGAAAATATCAAGGTGAGTTTAGAAGCGTATTTCGGAAAGCCGATAAAAACTATCACAAAAATGGACTGTCGGCCACATCCGAATAAAAGTGACATCAAAATTGAATTCGACGATGGCACGTCTTATTCGGCTCAAGTGAAAAATATATCGACCGCGACCGCGACAAAAATGAACGGTCGCGGTTTCTCAATTGACCGCCGCGATGTAGATAAAATATGTCCGGAATCGCCAGAATTAACAGAAACATTGAAGGCGGTTTGTTTACGTGACAAAACCAACGAGCGGAGAATCGTAGATAAGATTACAGGAGAGAAGGTATTGTTACAGAACATTTTAGGCATCGAAGAAAGCACACAACCGCACTATTTCATAAAAACAGAGAGCGACCGTGTCACAAGCGAAATCAGAAAGATGGATATTTGCCCAAGAGAAGTATTTACCGGAAAGTTGGTCGATACCTTATACGAAACCGCCATTTCAAAAAAAACGTGTGTTCATTTATCACCAAACATTTACCTTCAGCGAAAGGGCGGGACAAAAGGCGAGAAACGACCCAATCAAATTCAAACCAAGATGCGAATAACGCCGGATGTTGATGCTATCTTCACAAATATTTATCAACAATAAATGAAATAACATATTGTTGAATATACATCATCTACGCCCGAAATAAGATTCAACAACCGGAACAAAGGACAACGGAACATTCACTACGATACTGTTTCCAAGGTAGAATAACGAATTCTCATCCGTGGTTTCAGCGAAATTATAATCTGACGAAAAGCCGAACATGCCGAGTGTTTCGCGAACAGATAGACGGCGTATTACATCGCCGACCTTATACAACCCTGTTTTGGCACCTGGTCCGCCACTACTCGCACAGACTGTTATTCCAACATTATCAACGTCATATACACGTTCACCTTGTCTTCCGCCTTTACCCGTTACTTTGGAAATAAGGTCATATAATATATGCGGTTTTCCGGGTTTTGAAACCCCTTTTTTTTCGACCAAGTTGTAATTATGCAATTTAACTCGAGAATTGTCTGTGACAGACGTATCGAGAATCGCCGAAACAGGTGTAAATGTTGTTATTGTAGGTTCGGGAATAACAAACGGCATTTTTGTTCCAACAATGAAAATTCGTGTTCGAGCTTGGGGGCTACCATAGTCCACAGCATTACAACAACGCGATGTAACTAGATAACCGCGTTTCTTCAGTTCGCTTTCAATCGTTTCATATGTTCGACCTTCGTCATGCGTTTTCAAATTTTTCACATTTTCAAGTAAGCACATCTTCGGATTTTTTCCATCAATAATATTCAGTATATCATAAAAGAGATTTCCCTTCTCGGTGTCGTTGAACCCTTCGCCGTTTCCAGCGATACTGAAAGGCTGACAAGGAAATCCCGCACACAATATATCAAAATCCGGCATATTAAGAATATCCAGTTTACGAATGTCGCCGTGCGGTTTTAATCCATAGTTGGCTTCGTATATTTTTCGAACTCCTTCGTCTATATCACAGGCGAGAACACATTCAAAATGTTTTGACGTATTAAATGCAGCGTGAAAAGCACCCAATCCGCAAAATAAATCGATGTATCGGATTTTTTCTACACTTTTGGGAATCAACCTTTTCACCTTAATCGTTTTTAACATTCGTTTCTTATTATACTGTAGTAACTATTATGTTTAATTCAATTTTACAATCTACGATTTGGTTTCTGTCGCTACTGCCGCTGCTGCCGCTTCTGCCTCTGTAGCAACTTTACGCTTCTTTGACATACTACTCCCCCCGGTCATTGGTGCGAGCGATTTAAGCGTGGATTGCCGTTTCTCGCATCGTTTCAGTGTGAATTTTTTAAACCCGGCGTGATAAATCAGACACGGAATACTCGTGATAGTGCCTGTGGTCTTATCGTATACGACATCCTTCGCACGCATTAGTTTCTTCTGTTCAAGAGCACTGACAAGAAACTGGTAAAGTGCAGTGATTTCTTGTTCGCTGTGATTTTCTTTTTGACCGTGTCGTGTAGCAAATTCCTTGAGCTTACCGACCTTTGCCGATTTGTCGAGTTTATTCCAGGGGTCGCTTTTATTTGCGTTCTTCTCGTTTTCAAGGATATCGTCAATATTTGGATTGGTGACTATATCTGGCTTTAACATTGCGTTGCCTGTAAGAAGCATATTCTTATAGTTGATGTTTTTAAGGGCGGCATCGTCGAGTTCGTTGGTG
>RGCF01000125.1 GCA_009919265.1 Bacteroidota bacterium
CCTGTATATACATATTATCAATATTTTATTTATTGATAATAAATTCGACAACTATTTTCACCGCCTCCTCGTCGAACGCGATTTTTTCCTAAATACGCGCTTGGAGGATTTCTTGTATTTGCGCGACGGGCGGCGGCGACGGCGGGAACCGCCATTACTATTCACTTGTGACAATTTGGCTTTTAGATTTTTTATATGAAATAAGACAGGTCGGGGTAATGCGGCAATGAAGTCTTTAATGAAGAATGTATCGTCTTCATTTTGTGGTTTACCCCTTACCCAATCCAATAGGCGGGTTTTGGTGTTGGGGTCAAGTTTATCGTAGATATCCTTCCCACCTTCTTGTTCGACAAATATATTTCTAATCGGGTCCTCAGTTACTTCCATATTAGCTATTTATACATAATAAGTATATTTAAATCTTACCCCCTTCACACCTCCACCCATCCTCTCCGCGGGAAATCCACTAAATACTCCGCCCAGTCCTTCCACTCCGTGTGTTTCTTCATATGTTCGCGGACTATAAACGGCGTCCCGCACGGCGGCCCCCAATGTGCTAAAAACGACATCTTCTTCGCCGACGCACTATCCGCGACTTTTGTATCATACGCGCCCACCGGTTTAAATGGTGCGGCGGCGTAGCCGTGCTTACAAACCGTCCGCGTATTCGCCGCCGTTTTTCCTAAATGATTGTCATAATGGTCGGCCAGGATGCTTTTGACGACATCCGTATCTATCCGGCCGCGATACTTCTCTGCTAGTTTTTCCAATTGAACACGGCGGTTACCGATACTGGTGGCGATGTCGCGAAAGCCACTGCCGCCGCCGCCACCATCCCCGTCAATCACCCCTGAACCCGTTGCGTTTGTTGCTGCCTGGGACGACAGTGCTCCCGAGCATTCGATATTCCGTATTCTCTCGTCATAGGTCGAATTGAACCCAAGGAATATACCGTCGCGTGTTGTTTCGATATTTACATAATTCAGTCCGAGTTCGACACGCATAATACGCGGCTTGCCGCGTGCGTCCCCGAACATCCACGAACACGCATAATCTCCCGAGTTCCGTTTTTGTAATCTCTCGGCATAATCTTCTAAAGTTCGCCCGTATTGCATACATTCGCGGATACGACAGCAAATCGGGTCGCGCAGACGGAAAGCGTTGAACCGGCTGATTGTTGTCTCGCTGCCCATAATTCCCGCGCTCGTGACGAAGAAATCCGTCATACTAAATACGCCGCCTGGCATACTCTGCATTACCATCGCGAACCCGTCCCCCGCCTCCGGTTCAATTCGCAGGATGACATTACAGAATTGGGCGTCGATGAAATTGCTAAAGGAGGAGTGGCCGCATACAATTCCGCCGTCCTTCGTCCATCCCTTCCCCACCGCCATAATGAGCGAACACCTATCTTTGAATTCGTTCAACCGTGCGTCACGGGCAGAAAGAGCGGCGGGGTTGGCGGCGATGGCGAGTTCATCGCGGATGACATCGGCGTATTTCTTCCGGTATTTTGGCGTATCGATATACCGAAGGAGGTGCGAGTAAAAATACGGGAGCGACATGTAGACATTGATAAGGATTACCTGATGCACCTCGAGCCCGGCGCCCGCGGCAATCCCTTCCATCTCTCGAAATATCTTTGGGAAGCGGCGCTTGATAATGGGGCGGTAGAAATCATCACAAAGCCCGTAGAAGAAATCGATATCGCGACCGTAACTTTGGCGGAAAATGAAATCATACGCCGCAAACATTCGTGTGAATAGTGTATGGTCAGCGGCGATGATTTGTTTTCCGTGGGAAACGCCGCGTTCGTATGGAGCACCGCGGATTGTGATTCGAATCCAGCCTCCGGTATTGTCCCGTGTCCGTGCCCGTGTCCGCGTCCGCGTCCGTGTCCGCGCCGAATCCGCCACTTTTTTACTTCGCTTTCTTGTAGTCATCGTCGTGATTTACTATATACTACGCACAAATAGATATAAAGATTTTTAAAATGTAATGTATAAAGGAACTGAAATGAGTAATTCAAACGCACATGGCGCGGCGGCAGCGGGGGGTGGTGGCGGCGGCATCGATGCTTATAGCGGCGCCGCTGGTTCTGCCTCGGATAACGTTCTCGTGATTAAAACCGTCCAAATTGCGCCTGTTCGAACATTGATGTGTGCTCTTAAAGAAATCCTCATTGAAACCAATATCACATTTCAAACAGATGGAATTCGTATCATTAATATGGATAAATCGCACACGATGTTGGCGCATATGTTTCTAGAAGCGGTGAATTTCGAGCTCTATGAATGTGCTCTTGATAAAATCATCATCGGTGTGAATATGTTTCACCTGTTCAAACTTATCAACTCTATCGACAATGATGATACACTGACTATCTATATTGAGCGAAAGGACTATAATGATGGTATTGTATCCTACCTCGGTCTTAAATTCGAGAATGGGGATATTAAACAGTGTAAGACACAGAAACTTCGTCTTATCGAGCCCGACCCGGAAGACCTTGTTGAACCGCAAGTTGCGTTTTCGAGTGTGATTAACCTCCCATCATGCGATTTCCAGAAGATTATTCGCGACCTTTCGTGTATTTCCGAGAAACTGGAGATTAAGTCTGTAGGGAATGAGCTGATATTTCGGTGTTCAGGGCAATTCGCCACAGCGGAAGTGAGACGCGTAGAGTCGGATGGAAGTATGGAGTTTCTTCATAAGAAGGATTCCGGGAAGATTATTCAGGGCGAGTTTTCGCTGAAAAATCTCGGATATTTTATCAAATGCACCAACTTGTGTAATCAAATCGAGATGTATCTGGATAATGATATGCCGCTTGTTGTGAAGTATTATGTGGCGTCGCTGGGGACGATTAAATTGTGTTTGTCGCCGTTGCCGTCATCGTAGTGATAAATAATAAATGATAAATAATAAATGATATAAATATTTGTTGCGCCCTAGATATATTATTCAGTGTTGGTGTGCGTGAACTTATTTTCGGTTAGGTAAGGTAACAATGTCTTCTTCGTCGTCGTCGAATCGCTTACTTCTAACGAAAGAAATACTTCGTAATTATAAATACGCGCAAATTATGTCACGGTATGCGCTACAAATACGAGATACTGTATGTGATGATATTGAAAAAGGAAATGTGGCATGCGATAAACAAACAAAATATGCATACAAAATAGATGAGCTAGGACCCATTTACAAATCAGCAATCCAAATTAAACTATGGCGGAACGTGCACGAGGATTTACTATACGAACTACAAAAATTATTTCCTGACAGTAAGCTTTCGATACAAGAGAAAGAACGAATGGATGGGTTTGTTGTAACAAAAAATACGTATATTGAAATTGATTGGTCATAATGAATGAATAATAACACACGCGGATTCGTCGCGTTATTATTCCTTGAGGTTCTCGTGCCGACAACAGCGCCACCCGCCCTCAACCAGGCTACTGCGTTGAGGGGCGAATCAGCGGAGCGATGGAGATGGGGTCCTTACAAATAATAATGCTAATTGACAGCCTTATTATTTTTTATTATGATGTTATTTTCAGTATTCCATTACACATTCTGACATCGAGCGGCGTCAGCGCGAGCGAGTGAAATCGCGGAGCCGTGCCAACGGCGGAGCGATGTAACGAGCGAGCATTAGTACTCCGGTGTATGTTTCTTGAACAAACACCCGTGTGCTGTAATTCCTTCCAGTTCGCGGATAACCCCGGCATTCTGAAAATTACAGTTCGCCATCCAGATTTTTATAATACAGAAATTCTTCTTCGGTGAAATAGTGATTCCATTTACGATTGGAATTACATTCATTTGGGTTGAAATCGTCTCACCTACGGTGACATATGACAACTGCTTCCACGCACTATTCACTTCTTTATTCGCGACTTTATATGAAAAGCATCCGCCGTTTCGGTTCTGTGGGTCTTCCCACATCGGAACGATTCCTGACCGCATCAGGAACAACATACAATTCATAACAAGCTTCGGGGGTAGAACCTCGAATATCGCGATGGCTTCTTCTGCTGTGTCAAACTCGAATATTTTCTTATAACTCGACGCAGCCCAATTCGTATCGTGAGGAAGATGAGCCCATAATGTCCAACGATGCGATAATTTATGAAATGTATTCGTCGCCGCAGTCGTTTCGTTTGATACTTCGCTTGCCATATCGTGAACAAGAATTTCCGTAAAATTGATGTGGATGGGATAATACACACCGTATATTATACCATCAATTTTTTTTTATACTCTTTATGTGGACGATTCTTGAATTACTTCAAAATCATCGCAACCTGTTAAAGTGGGTTCGTTTTCATTTCCGCGGTGTGCGTCGGTCTCGGCGTCGGTCTCGGTCTCGACATCGGTCTCGGCATCGGTCTCGGCCTCGGTCTCGACCTCGGTCTCGATATCGATATCGAACTCTAGCTCGGAGTCGCTGTCACTGTCGCTCTCGCTGTCCGAGCAATCATAATACGACGATAATACATTGTCGATGTCGTATACTCGGGTTTCACCTGTTTCAAAGACAGGACACCTCAATATTGAGTCTACCTTAACGACATAGGTATGACCGATTAAAACGGATTGTTGGTCGTTTAAGTTATATGCTACAAATCGCGTTGGCTTCTGAAATGATGTATCGGTTTGGAATAATGATGCCACCACTTTCGATGACGGCGACCGCTGGTCATTAAAATACGGCTTCATCGATTCATTATAATACAATGTAAGCTTGTAGTTATAAAACGGCGAACGAAGATACTTTGCAATTTCAGGACGACCATATTGTTGATAAAGAATCCACTGTAAGAACTTTGTGTCTAAAACCTCATTTTTCTCAAGGAAGAAATGATGAGGGGTTTTCAAATTGATATTGAAGGTAATGGGTGAAAGGCAATCATCGGTGGCATCGTCACCTGGAGCAGGGGAGGAAACAATCGGCGACTCGACGCTCGTGCTCTTTACATATACCGTAAGTTCGGCATCCGACAAGAATTTAAACGACTGGGTATATGGTCGGTAATGCTCTGTAATAAGGGTGTGTGTCCGTCCATTAAAATCACCGCGATGAATACGTGTATATGGCTGGTCGTCTACCTTATGAAGGATGAAGTCGTAGATGTCATTGTGTAACTCATTGACCTCGGGTTGGTCGTGATGAATTCGCTCGAAAAGCTTACATTGCTTATCAATCCATTTACATACCTTATATTTGGCACGGTCGATTTGATATACATTATCACGGTCGCTTTTATAATAATAGAACAATGACGACGCGGAATACACCTCACGGCCATCTTTTACAACGGTATATGTGCTAAATCCATACTGACCAAACATACGGAGTGTAGCATAAAACATCGAGGTCGCCATTTCTTTCAAATATCGTGTTGTCCCGATAACGCCGGAATGAATAAACCGCCAAAAATTCATAATAGCCGAGTTATTGCCTTGTAAAAACATATTAAATAAAATAGGAAACATTGCATACAACGAAAAAAAAGCAAATGCGATTTCTGCGTCTGTTGGTTGTTTCTGATAAACGCGAATCATCCTTACAGGTGGAGGTATAAATGACGGATACATTTGATTTGTATTTTCACTAGAGCAAATGTATTTAGTATTTCCGATGTCAAGGAAACAGGGCATTATTGAACCGCGACTACGCTTGTCTCTATGTATATAGCACATCAAAATCTTTTTATGTTGTTATTTACGCGGGGGAGGTGGCTGCTGTGGCTGCTGTGGCTGCTGTGGCTGTTGCTGCGGCTGCTGCTGCGGCTTGACACGCACGGTGGATTTTCCTGGATTGATTCCAAACACATAAAATAGAATACTACTGATATATGTAAGCAATAGTATGGGAATAATCACGATGAACCATACGATTTTTGTAAACCCATTCAAGCATAAAATATTCAACACGGCGGCGAATATCAACATAATAATAAATTTTAATAATGAGGTTTCATATTCGCCCTGAAACAAATCAATTGTGATTTGAATCATCGAAAAGGCTAAATAGAGAAGTGCTGGTGGGCATATCTTTTCGAGCATAATAAAAATAGTATATATAACTTATATATTATTTTATGATTACCCGGTTTATTCGTCTGATGAATGACATTATTTCTTCGTCTTGTTGAACATAGCGATTCCGTTCTTGAATACACCGACCTCGTCGCCCACATCGTCATCGACGCAAGCATAAATGATGCCGTTCAAAGGGTCGGTTGTGAAGTATGTCTTTCCCTTGATTTTCACTTCTGATACTTCGATTTCGGCCTCTTCTTCTGCTGCTGCTGCTTCCTCGACGGCGGCCTCCTCCTCTGCTTCTTCATCCTCCTTGGCTTCCTCATCCTCGGCGGCGGCTTCCTCTTCCTCGGCGACTTCCTCCTCCTCGGCGGCTTCCTCCTCGGCGGCTTCCTCCTCGGCGGCTTCCTCTTCCTCGGCTTCTTCCTCCTCTGTTTCTTCTTCCTTGGCTTCTTCTTCGGCCGCTTCCTCTTCGGCGGCTTCTTCGGCCTCCTTTTCGGCCTCCTTTTCGGCCTCCTCCTCGGCAGCTTCTTCCTCGGCTTCTTCCTCGGTTTCTTCCTCCTCTTCGGCTTCTTCTTCCTCGGCTTCTTCTATCGCGTCGGCGGTTATAATCACATTCTTGCTAGTTGTCTGCTGAATAAAGGTCGTAGATGATGTATCGCCTTCCTTTTCTTCCGCTTCCGCTTCCGCTTCCGCGTCCGCGTCTTCTTCGTGTATTTCCAAACGAACCGACTCTTCTTCTTCTTCTTGTTCTTGTTTTGATGTCGACAATGACGGCTGAGCAAGAGCAACCGTATTCACCTTCGTCTCCAACGCGTGGATATAACGGTTCAGGTCAACAATCGCCGCTTGAAGTTCTTCGCGTGATGGGCCGTTGTTACTGCCAGCAGCAGCAGCAGCAGCAGCAGCAGCATCGGCATCGGAATGAGCTCCTCCTCTTCCGTCACGTGACTCCAATTCAGCGATACGATGTTGTAGCTTACGAACACACGGTAAGCCCATAATCGTATCGTGTGTCTCTTTATATACAGTATATTCCCCAATTACACCTGATAATATATTCGTGATATGTTTCGTCATCACTTGCGATACATCTTCAATCATCGGGCGTATATCGATGGTCATTCCAGACGAACCGGATGATTCTGCTGCTGCTGCTGCTGCTGCTGACGACGACGACGACGACGAAATATGTTCGGCCATTATGTTTGACTGTGCTGTATTCTTTATATTCTAATATGTTTATTTCAATTTTCAGCGGGTTGAAATTCTAATTCTAATTTTGTATAAAGTATATAAAGTTTCACATAAGTATTACTGTATTGATAATGTCGACGGCTACACCCACACCATCCCTGGCAGTTTTAGATACAATGACCCGTATCATTATGGCTCAAACTGAAATGACGGAGGAAGAAACAAGAGCAGCATTAGAGCGAACGAATTATGATTTGAAGCGTGTAATACGCGAATATATGTGTCCTCCGTCTTCTGTTACAGGAACGGCGGCGACGGCGACACCTGTGCAATCTACCAATCAGCTTCGGTTTTCGGAAATCCGGAATTTTATGGACAAGTCTGCTGAAGATTATTATCGGCGTCAGGAATATGCAAAGATTTACAATCAAGTTCTCGAGAGAAAGAAGGCCGAGGCCGAGGCAGCGGCAGTAGCAGCAGGTGCGGCAGGGGCGGCGGCAGAGGCAGAGACCTCGAAGCTATAACCGATGAACAATACATTCCAAGTTTTGGATGCCCGCTAAGTATTCTCGTGGAAGTAATTTCACCCCCGCGAATTTACTATTCGCACAATTCATCTTCGAAAAAAGCACAGTTGTATTATAACGCTTGATGGGTGGGTTCAAATTTTGTTGAACGACATAGGTTTCATTCGCCGCCGGGTCATTTTTCCAGATAAGCGCAACATGGCCATACGGGTAGTCTGGTTTTTTATACTTCCAAAACAAGATACTTCCTGGCCGTAAATAATACAAGGCATTGTTTTTATAGGGGAATGCGTGTGTTTGTAATGCCACTACGGGCACAGAGGCAGATGCGGTGTTTGCCGCGTTCAATTGCTTGAATTCGGTGATTCGTTTGAAAAGGTCGCTTGCGTCGACCACATCCGGAAAAGTCAGCCCTTTGTGAACCGAAAAAAAACGGCGTATTAGTTCAACACATTGAAATTCTAAACCGTATTTTGTAGCATATGTCGCGTTCTTCGTTTTCTTGATATATAGAACTATGTTATCCTTTTCTTCTTTTTCGTTCATTTACGATAATTCGTCGTAATATATTACAGTTAGAATATATTACGAAAGAAAT
>RGCF01000126.1 GCA_009919265.1 Bacteroidota bacterium
ATAAGATAAAATTTGTAGAAAGGCAGAGTTTTTCTGAGAAATAGAGCCATCAGGTATGCATTCATCAATATCTTGTCTTATTTGACCTGAAATCTCTTCCTGCTCATGCTGAGTTAATCTTGCTATATCAAGTAAAGACCCGTGAGTTTCCCAGTCATGAATTTCCTTGACTCTAGCTGGTAAATTCCAAGTCAGTCCGATGAAAGCGGTGCTTACAAAAAATAAATGATAAAGACACGAACAAAGGTGTGTATTATGGTATAATAAAGAATACTATGTATAATATGATGGAGGCACTCAAAAAAGAGTTGAATCCCGCACCTTTGGCTGGGATTAAGCCCTCATATAATTTATATACTCGCAAACCTACCATACAAGTGTAATAGTCATACAACATCTAATCCTTCTGCCTCCGATAACAAAGCCTCTAGAGCCGCTTGTCGCCTCTCTAGAGGATTTCCTCTGAGTTTAGCGGAACGACGCTTCCACCACCATTCAAATCGCAAGGCCTCCCGTTTATCTGGAAAGCCTTTGACATAGCAGACACGGTACCATCCACCTGGTACGGCACTTGTAGCCCAGGCTCCTCCACTCATAAGACCATTATGCTGTCTCAGGCGCCTATCTACATCCGTAGTGGCTCCGACATATGTTTTACAAGGTGCTTCTACGGTTGCCAATAAATACACGAACCATTCAGGGCCATCGGGTGGGTCCATCTTATGTGGGTCCATCTTATATTAGTGTACCGTTCATTATTTAAGTTAATTAATAATGAACCGCAGTGCCGTGAATAGAACTAAATTAAGTATCCCGCAGTAAATAGAATGCCTTGCGAGGTCAAACGTTTGAATTGTTCAAAATCTGAAAACGCTCACAGTATAGAGGAACTAGCGGAGAAAGCAGAGGAACAACAAAGACGGAATGAAGGATTTAACTCTAGAATCATACCTTGGAGAGAGGGTTGTTTTCATGTCGATAGACATTATATTGCTCAAGCGATGGATGGTACCATATGCGGTTGGATGACAGTACACTTAAATAGGTCTAAGTCAAACTATATATTTATCTCGGAAATCAGTACGCGCAGAATAAAAGATGAATTCTATGGAGGAGTTGGTAGGAGCCTACATGACGCCTTAGTGGCAGATGCGAGGGCCGAGGGGTTGATTTCATATATTTGTACGCATTAAACGAGGATGTCGCGGCAGTCTATAAAAAATGGGGATATGTGACTCTGCGCCCCGAAATTAAACACCAGTTTTTTATTATTGGAAAGGAGCCATCCAAAGCCTTTTTAGATAATCTAATGCCAGAAAATCCAAGAATATATCTTGTCAAGGCTCGTGAAATGGCATTGAGGACACCGAAAGATGACGGTTTAATACAACTAATAGATACAAAACGACGAGCGGTACTCGCAAACCCTGATGCCATAAAGGAGTTAAGTGGAATACTTGAACTCATCTATGGTATGGAACAAGTGGAAGAAGGAATGAATTACGAAGATACTACGTCATTTAGTGATAAACGACAACCCCTGAAGGAGTTTTTTGAGAATATAGTCGTTCCACTACGAGTACGCGGTGGCAGAAAACGTATGACTAGGCGCTTTCGGAAATTTGCTTAACATACATCTTATCTTCACCGCTACATACAAGATAAATATTCTGAACAATAACTGGTTCTACAACGGATGCAATAGGTAGAGGAGGGTCCCTACAAGGTGGTTCCCGAATACATGACACACATGTTAGAATACATCCTAGGGAACCACCGGTCCCTGCTCCTATTATAATACCGAGGCATGGGTCAATTATAGATTGAGAAATTATAAAACCTAGAAATGTGCCTATCATACCACACATACAAGGTATACATATTCTATCAGGCATAGTATAACTAGTTGAATATATATTAGGTTTAAGAAGTCCTTATGTAACTCTACTATGGAGTTTATCGCAGACGAGGAGTTGTGTGTAGTATTAAAACCAGTAAAAGGACATCCTGATAGAGTACATATTGTCATAGGTAACGAATATTTGACGGCAGACACCGTATCAAATAATGTGTATTGGTATGACCAGAAGATTTTTGATGACACTAGATGCGACCAATGGATTCTGGAGAATGATCGTAAGTATGCCTATATTAGACTCGCGGCTGCCAGGCCAAATATGACTCAGTATCTAGGCGCACCTAACAAAAGTCGTAGGGGGTATCTCTACACTCAGAAAAATCGATGGACAAGGTGGAATCTAGAGCCTGTTACTATAAAGAACACATTTAAGTTTTCTTACGCGGGTGATACCTTTGACCCGAAAGAAATTACGGTGGTCGTCGCGAGATATGAGGAGTCGGTACAGTGGGTAGAGGCATATTCAGATATCTCAGTGGTTTATAACAAGGGCCCTAGCCAGATTACGATGCCCAACCTGCCAAGCGTGAGAATGGTCAATATAGGCCGAGAGGGTCACACATATCTGTTTCATATAATCGCCAACTATAAATCTCTTGCGAAACATATAGTGTTTACTCAGGCGGACCCTTTCCCTCACAACCCTTCTATCCTCTGCGCCATTGACGCCATTGAACGGACGGACCCTATTCAACCCCTGGGCTACATTTATTCTCATACAATCCCGTCAAAGGAACTGGTGGATCTGGCAGGAAAGACAACGGAGTATGGGCTCCAGTACCTAGTGGCAGATATTAATAAGAATCTTCAGATTGTTGGCCCGGTCCCCTTCAACGACGAGGGAATCAACCAGTTCATTTTGAATCATATCTACATTTATCCGAACCAGGCAGAAATGTCAATGGTTGACGCCTTCTTGGAAAGGGCAGATTTCAAATTACCTAATACGAATACTATACCCTTTTCGTTCTCGGGCCTCTTTAAGGTCACCTCCGATATAATACAAAAGCATTCGATTGAAACCTACGTAAAACTCATTGACGAATTGGTTCGTATTCATCCACAAGGTGGCTTGAACGGCTATATTTTGGAAAGGTTATGGCTATATATATTTGGTTGGTCATATTAGATGAATTCACACTTATATGGAGGTGCTTCACAGAATCCTCCTGGATTCGGAACATTTGGTACAATGGCCAATATCGCAAATTATAGGGCATCTGAGGACTGGTGGTTCATCTTACCGGCCATTTTATTTGTTGATGTGTTTATCATATTTCTTTCCAGATTCTTTCCTGCCTTCTTTGGCAAGCCCATTAATGACTGGTATGACGAGTTCGGCCTGGCTGCGGTCATGTCTGATATAGGTATTATCGCAATTGGCATTGCCATAACTCGCTATATCTATTCTGCCTTTTTCCTTGAAAAGGACGGCTGGTCACTTTGGTACTTTATTGCGCTGGCTCTCCTCATACAACTTCTTCATGACATAGTCTTTGCTTACGGTGTTGTTGAGAAGATACCCGCGGGTCACAACAGTATGATTGATTTATTTAAGGACTACATCAAGGCTGGACCGGCAATCTTAGTGACAGATTCTATAATGGTGGGCTCGTCTATCGCTATTGCAGCGGCCATGAAGAATATGGACTTCCATTACACGGTGAGCGGATTCTTAGTTACGGCGTACGCGCTCTCGTATATTTTATTCACGAATGTCCGATCGTATAAATAGAATGTCGTCATGGGCGCCTACTATACATCGCAAGATAATACCCAAAGGGAATCCGGTCTTGAAAGTGCGACACAATAACAGCGGGTTTTTCTCGTGCTGTTCCTTCCAACTTCATATGATAGTTGAATATTTCAACAGGCATAAGAAGTTACCTGAAATCGTAGATTCCAGTGACCAGTTTGATTGGTATAGGCCTGGTACTATGGAGACCTATTTCACAACACGGGGTGATCTAGATATTCCATTCAAACGTGGAATTCATTATGAGCACGATCATCAATATTTAGATTATAAGACGCTTGACTACAGGGGTATCGCACCCTTTATAGTGAAATATTTCACTCCGTCACCTGAGATTAAGGGTATAATGGCAGAAATGGAGGCAAAATACCCCTTGGACTACGCGAATACGTGTTGCCTATTCTACAGGGGGAATGACAAGGCTACTGAGACTGCGCTTTCATCGTACTCTGATTATATAGTGAGAGCGAAAGCAGTGCTACAGGCAAATCCTAAGACTCAATTCTTAGTACAATCTGATGAGACGGACTTCATTGAGACCATGGTGGCAGAATTTCCGAATAGGGTTGTGTGGTTCAAGGATGAAATTCGCCATATACGGAAGTCTATGACGACAGTGGATAAGGTATTTGAAAGTGATAATTACCGGTTCTCAAAGTACTATTTGGCTATTACACTTATTATGGCCAAATGTGGTGTTATAGTCTGTGGTACAGGCAACTGTTCTATTTGGATTGCATTATTCCGAGGAAGTTCAAAAGGAATACAGCAATATCTCAGAAATGGATGGCTCTAAAAATATATAAGGTGAAGTAGGATACATGCCCTATATTCCTCCACATTTAAGACCTGGATACGTTTCTACATACGTCGCCCCTAAAGTAACAGATTATACAGGAAAGGTACATTGGCCTACGAATATGGATATGTATAAACAAGATGATATAATTCAGCCTATGACAGTACATGCGCCTACAAAGGCTGATATTACCACATTGGGTTCTGAGCCGAAACGGCCGAAACCTGCGTTAAAAATCGTTCGGCCTATAACTCTGAATACGAAACCTCTTGCCCGGCCTACAGTTTCAGTGAGAAGCTTTTCTCCTAAATTTCGGAATACATTAATGCTACATTTGAAGGCCAAGGCACATATGACAAAGAAGTTTAGGAAAGGGCAGCAAAAGACTCAGAAGAGAAAAGCAAAAAAGAAGGCAGTTCTCAAATCAAGAAAATTGCGCGGCATTTCATTTAAATAATAACGGACGAGATTGTTATATGGACCCACGTGATCTAACGGTATATAAATCACCATTCCCTAAATTACGTCTTGGAAAAGACTATGATGGGGGATATATTATAGCAGAAATTCCTGACGTGAAGTACTCTATTCTAGTCGCGGGCGGTATATCCTATGATATTTCATTTGAAGAAGATTTCTTAAAGAAGTATGGCGATGTTAATACCTGTATGGCGTATGATGGCACTATAGGAAAATTGCCAGTAAATAATCCAAGGATTACATTTATAAGAAAAAATATCGGGTCTGAAGAAAATGATACAGTAACAAACTTATATGACGTGATAGAGGCTCATAATGATATATTTGTAAAGATGGATATAGAGGGTGGTGAGATTCCGTGGATTAAGAGTTTAACAGAAGATCATCTGAATAGATTTGCCCAGATAGTAATGGAATTTCACCAACCTTTCACCGATAAAGAGGCAGACACATTTAAGAAATTAAATAAGACACATGTCTTAGTTCATTTTCATGGGAATAATTGCTGTGGAACAAGAAATTATAAGGGTGTAGTAATACCAAATGTATTTGAATGTACGTATATACATAAGAAGCATTATTTATCTGTTCCAGAATTAAATACAGATATCATACCTAGTGATATTGATATGACTAATATCTTTGGTAGAGCTGAGATATATATAGATTACCCGCCGTTTGTTAATGGATGCAGCTATACAGATACACCATATAGAAATATACCAGATGAACTATTGAATGCATATACAATGAATGATAAGATACATCTGCATCAAATGTTTTTAGATGATACAAAAAGGTGCACAACTGGTGTAGTATGGGATAATAATATGATTAACGACTATTGTACTCGATTTACTGTTGAAAATATTCAAAATGATCAAACTGGGTCTACATCTTATGGTAATGAGTCTTGTTTACTTTTATTAAATGCGTTCTTAAAATATGAAATAGCAAATAAGAATATTGCAGTAATTGGTTCAGAAACACCATGGATAGAAGCAATGCTTATTAACCTTAATAATAAGGTTACGACGATTGATTATAATGTACCAGAGGCAAAGTATGATAACTTGGAGTGTAAGGATTACTTCAATTTCTTTGAAAATAATACAAAACCGTATGATGCAATCATTACATTTTCATCTATAGAACACAGTGGTCTAGGGCGATATGGTGATCCTCTAGACCCCGATGGTGATTTGAAAGCAATGAATACTATTCATAGAAATCTTAAAGATAATGGTTTAGTAATTTGGGGTGCACCGGTTGGAAAGGACACTTTGGTATGGAATGCCCACAGGATATATGGGGAAGTTAGATTGCCGTATATTTTTCAGAAGTTTAATGATATCGAATGGTTTGGCCGTACAAAAGAGGATTTGTTTAATAATTTAGGGTATGGTGACTTATATCAGCCAGTTGTCGTTCTGTCTAAGAAATAAGTAGCGTAAACTGAAGGGACTGTCGTTAATTATTCAATTTACTTGCATTAAACTGTAAATAAATTAAATAGAATAGAGTTCAATTTATTGCGTGGAATTCAGTAGGGATGCATTATACAATTGACTGGGACACATTGGAAACTTGCGTCTATGCTTACGCTTCTTGAGTACGAGGTCTGTAGATCCACGGAGGGCGACCTGCTTGGCGGCATCCCCCAGCTTGGTCTTAACGCTCACACAGAGAAGCTGGCGACCAGTGAGATCCTTCCACTCAATCTTCAGAGTCATAGAGCCTGAGAGGGTCTTATCAATGGGATAGGATGAACGAGTATCTAGACTCCCAGGAATGATAGGGCAGACCACAGTATCACAGAGGTCGTCGGTGGTGGGCTTAAGAGGAATGAAGTTATACGTTGTGCTATAGGTCGCAGTGCCGTTAGTAATCTCCTCGGGAACCTTCATAGATAATAAAAGGGTTGAATTCTGACCAGGCACGGTAGGATCTGGTGAGAAGGAGAGGGAAGTCAAGTGAAAGAGTGATGCTCCGTTGGAGCAATCAGAAACGGAGGCGACTACAGTCGTTGCCAAGAGGCTAAGTACACAGAAACCGAGCATTATAATTTAGTAGCGCGAGAAAAGTTTAAGTCGGAGACTTAGTGGGTTAAAGACGATTGTTTCATATCATATATTACAATGAACATTAATGTGTTTTTAGTGTGTTACAACGAGCAACTCTTGTTACCCCATACAATAAAGCATTATAAGACATTCTTACCTTCTTGTACTATTACTATATATGACAATGAGAGCACAGATGACTCGGTTGAGATTGCAAAGAGTCTCGGTTGTAATATTATAACATGGTACACAAACAATATGATTAATGAACATAAACTTCGTGATCTCAAAAATAATTGCTGGAAAGATGTGAAGGATGGTTGGATTATTATGGCCGATATGGATGAATGGTTGTGTGTAACGGAGGCAGATTTACGAAGAGAATTAGAGCTTGGTACAACTATTCTGAATGTGCGCGGTGTAAATGTGATAGGTGAAAGTAAAAGGGCTGACTTGAGTGATATTGACTTACACTCTTTAGAAAGAGTAAAAGATTTCCCCAATGAATCCAAGAAACTATGTTTCTTACGTGAATCCATTAATGAAATGGATTATACCTATGGGGCACATTGGTGCTTTCCAAAGGGAAATATACAATATAGCCTTAAAACATATATAAATAAACACATGCATTATCTTGGTCTAGAGTTTCTTAAAAATAAATACACATTATTATATTCCAGGGCTGCTGATATGAGAAAACAAGGTATGAACATCCATTACACAAACGACATCGATACTATTACGCAAAAATATAATGATGAAAATAAAGATATATGTACACTTAGCACTCTTCCAAATACACACTGGTCATACTATAGTGGATTAGATTCTGGAGGTAATGATATTAAATCAGTAGGACCACTTCCAATTGATCAATTGATAAAGATTGCTGAAGAAACTCCTGGGTGTATGGCATTTAATACGCTTGGCTATCTCAAATCATCATTTAATTTAAAGCTTGTTAGTACACAATGGATACCCACGGTATCTCAACATGGTATTTATATATTAAATACATATACCCCCCTTTCTAAAAACTATGAATTTGTTGATGAACATAATAACAAGATTGATAATGCTAGAATTGAGAATACTGAGCAATTACAGGCGAATACATATATTAAACCCGATGCAGTTGTCTTAGAACTCGGTGCAAGGTATGGTAGCGTTTCATGTATTATCAATTCTAAATTAAATAATCGTAGTAATCAAGTATCGGTTGAACCAGATTCAAGGGTATGGAATCCTCTAGAAAAGAATATGGCAAAGTATGGCTGTAAATTTCATATCTTGAAGGGAGTAATTTCTAATACACCTCTTGAGTTAACAAATTTATCATATAATTACGGTA